>JAFAFP010000241.1 GCA_023423415.1 Pseudomonadota bacterium
CCCCCCCCCCACCCCCGCGAATCCGAACGAGCATTCCGACAAAGTTGTTGATGCTGCGCTGCGCCAAATCGGCGCAGGGGGCTATGCGCAAACGTGTTCTACCGGACGCTTGCTGCGCCGCAGACGGAACGTTGTCACAGTTGAAAAGGGCCGCAGCAAACGACCCGTGGTCGCGCGGTCAGGGCGATGGCCGTCGACCCTAGGCGGGTTGGTTCTGCCCGTGAGCTGCGGTGGCAAACTCAACCGGGCCAGACCCGGATGGTGTACTACCGGCGCTGATCACCTGGGCGACCACTTCGGCCGCGTTGTTGAGGGTGTGCTGGGCCAAATGGGCGTAGCGCTGCGTTGTGCGTGGCTGCGTATGGCCCAGAAGCCCCTGAACCACGTAGAGCGAAATGCCCTCATTCACCAGGAAACTCGCGAAGGAGTGCCGCAGGTCGTGCAGCCGCACACCTTCAAGACCGGCGCGTTCCTTGATCCGTGTCCACGGAAAATGCAGGGACGGGCAGGGCCTTCCCGTGATCGGCGAAGGGAAGATGTAGGGATTGTCGTCGAGCTTGCGGGTAGAGCGCAGCAGGGCGATCGCCCGGCCATTCAGCGCAATCACACGCGGGCGGCCTGTCTTGGAGATTGGAACGAGAAGCGTGCGGCGTTCCCAGTCCACATAGTCCCATTTCGCGTGCGAGACTTCGTTGCGGCGTGCTCCGGTCAGCAGCAGCAGCATGATCGTCTGCGCGGCGCTGCGATTCTCGTCCACATTGATCGAATCGATCAGCCGCTGGGTTTCTTCGGGCGAGAGAAAGCGGTCGCGTTGAACATCCGGGGCGGTGTTCAGCCCGAATGTCGGGTTCTCTTTCACACCGGGAATCTTCCATTTCCGCGCGAGATTGAAGATGAAGCGGATCAGGATCAACACGCGGTTGACGGTGCCGCTGGCATAATCCTGGTCTCGCATCCGCTGCATCACATCAGCGATCGCGTCGCCCGTGATCTCATCCAGCGGACGAGAGCCGAGCACCGGCAGAATGTGAATGCGAAACACGGTTTCGTCGGTCTTCCAGCTGCGCTTGTAAGCCTTGACGTGCGGCAGGTACCGATCGCGAACCAGTTCGGCCAATGTTGGAATTTCGCGCAATTCACGTCGGCGGGCTTGAGGATCTGCGCCAAGCACGGCTTGCGCGAGGACGACACGCGCTTTTTTGCGCGCCTGATCGAGCGTGATCACGTCAGCCGGACCAATTTTGTATTGCCGCTCGCGGCCGCGTTCGTCGGTGTAGCGCTGATAGAAGGTCTTTCCGCCGGAGCTGCGGACCTCGAGCATGAAGCCGCGTTGCTCGGAATCGAAATAGTCAACCTTGGCTTTGCCTGGGTTGCAGCTGGCGCTTTGTACAAACGATCGGGTGAGGGCGGCTCTCGGCATAAAACTCAACAACGCTTCTTTGACGAATTGAATGTCACAACAAAGGACATTTGGTCGTCAAGCCCTTGTAATCACAAATGTATTTTTGATGACAAAGATGTCGTGTGTGACGATGTGCGCGTTGCAATGAGCGACAGTTGTGTCTTAAAGGCGGACATTCTCTGTGAGGTGCAATGATCGGCGGCAACCGACAAAAGGCGTTTTCTGTTGTTTCGAATGTCCGTGCGGTCAGTGAAGAGCGTCGCGAATTCGCAGCAAAGGTGCGCGCGGCGAGAGCACTTCTGGGATGGAGTCAGGCTGAGCTTGGTCAGCGTGTTGGCGTGACGCAGCGCTCAATCAACAGACTGGAACAGGCCAATGTCGATATTCGTCGATCGACCGCTGTTGCGATTGAAGAGGTCTTTCGCCATGAAGGCGTATCGTTTGAAGTGATGACCACCGGCGGGTATCGAATCGTCGTGTCGCCGCGCCCATCGCACTCATCCTCAAAGATAAGCAATCTTCAGCATCGAGGATGATTCGTTGCTGAAACAACAACTCAACTGCACTCGGCGTCACGCCGACTGCAGTTGATCCTTATTCAAAAACTCGCTCGCTGCCGCAAACACCGCACGAAACATTTCCGGCGTCAGGACGCCCGTATTCGTGTTGTAACGCGAGCAATGGTAGCTATCGAAAAGAACGATGCCATTGAGACTGTTTCTGGCGCCGTGAGCAAATTTTACGGCTGACTTGCGTGCGCCGAACGCCGAGACGACGGCATCATGGGCAATGCGCCCAAGAGCGACGATCCCTCGCAGATCGCTCATCTCCCGAATGGTCGCATCAAGAAACGATCGGCAGGTCGTGATCTCCAGTGATGTTGGCTTGTTCTCCGGCGGTACACAGCGCACCGCGTTCGTAATTCGCGCGTCGATCAGTTCGAGGCTGTCATCGACACGCGCCTCGAATCGTCCGCGGGCGAAGCCGAACTCGACCAGCGTTTGATACAGGAGGTCGCCAGCATAGTCGCCGGTAAACGGGCGGCCGGTCCGGTTTGCGCCCTGCAAGCCAGGTGCAAGACCGACGATCAGCAACCGCGCGCTTTTTGGCCCGAACGAGCCGACCGGCGCGTTGAACCAGCCTGGCGCCTCATCTCGCCACTGGTTTCGAAAATCGACGAGGCGAGGGCAGAGCGGGCAATCGCGTCCGGGCTTTCCGCTGTCGCGAATGAAGGCGGGGTTCTCAGTCCTCGAAGTCGTCGCCATCGTGGTCGATCGGCGCACGCTGCGAGGCGGGTCGTTGGAGGAATTGCGGAGTATGGGATCTTGGCTCGCGTCCTTCGCGGGGTTCCCGCGGCGCCGGGCGTTCGGTTGGGTCACGGCCAATTTTGTTCTGCAAATGGATGATATCGACAAACTCGTCGGCCTGTCGCCGTAGTTCATCCGCCACCATCGGTGGCTGCGACGACATGGTCGATACGACTGTGACGCGTACGCCGCGCCTTTGTACAGCTTCAATCAACGAGCGGAAGTCGCCGTCCCCGGAAAACAACACCATGTGATCGATCGAACCTGCAAGTTCCATGGCATCGACAGCCAGCTCGATGTCCATGTTGCCCTTCACTTTGCGACGACCGGTCTGATCGACGAACTCTTTCGTGGCCTTCGTCACGACAGTGTAGCCGTTATAGTCGAGCCAATCGATCAGTGGACGGATCGACGAGTATTCCTGATCCTCGATCACCGCCGTGTAGTAAAAGGCTCGAAGAAGATAGCCTCGCGACTGGAACTCGCGCAGCAAACGCTTGTAATCGATATCAAAACCAAGGGACTTTGCTGTCGCGTAGAGATTTGCACCGTCAATAAACAGAGCAATCTTTTCCAGATTTGATGCCATCACTCAGTCTTATCCTTTCTTTTTTTGGCGGGCGGCCCAGTGGCAATGATTTCAAATACGTCGCGGTAGCCCATGCAGGACGACGAGACGACGGCCTTAAAAAATCCCAAGTGCGCCGCGAAATCTGCCGTCCCTCTACGCAAGAGTCCGTAAAGGGCCGGTTGGTTCCCAAAAGTAGTTACTGGATGGCTCGTTAACAGGGTCCGGAGATCGACCCAAGCTAAAAAGCCAAGTCCTTGACCGTAAACTTCTTCTTGCGGATTCGGGGGCATGCGGGTACCAACATCGGGAATTTCCAGGTGAAGAACCAGCATTCGAAGGAGTGACGAGCCCATGGCCCGTGTCACCGTAGAAGACTGCATTGATAAGGTCGAAAATCGCTTCGAGCTCGTCTTGCTCGCAAGCCATCGCGCTCGGATGGTGTCGTCTGGAGCACAGATCACTGTCGACCGAGACAACGACAAGAATCCGGTTGTGGCGCTCCGCGAGATTGCCGAAACCACGATCTCCCCCGGCGACCTGAAGGAAGACCTGATCCACTCGTTGCAGAAGTATGTCGAGGTGGACGAGCCGGAGCCGGAGGCACCGCTCATCGGCACTTCGGGATCTGTCGATGCTGACGATACCGATGTCGCGATGGAGCACATGAGCGAGGAAGAGTTACTGCGGGGACTGGAGGGCCTGACGCCGCCTGAAGCCCAGCCCGAAGAAGAGGAATGAGCGCCAGCGCGCACTTTCAAAGGCCCGGCACATTGCCGGGCCTTTTTGTTTCTTAACCCTTCGAGATCGGTCTTGCCGGTACGTTCGAACGCCGTGATATCATTCATTAACAGAGGGCAGTGCCGCCAGCGCCTGCCCGGAGCGGATCATGGCGCGGTCTAACCCACAATCGCCTCGCATGCAGAACCAGTCGCGCAGCTCGGCGCCGCTGGAGCTCGCAGCGGCGCCGCGGCCATTGTCCGGCAGCGAGAAGCCAAAGCGGCCAGCCAAGCCGCAGATGATGCGGCATTACGAATTGGTCGATCGGGTCCGTCGCTACAACCCGAACACCGACGAGGCGCTACTCAACCGCGCATACGTTTATGCGATGAAGGCCCACGGCGAGCAAAAGCGCGCCTCGGGCGATCCGTATTTTTCCCACCCACTTGAGGTGGCCGCGATTCTGACCGATCTGCAGCTCGACGATGCGACCATCACGGCGGCGTTGCTGCATGACACCATCGAGGATACGCCGGCTACACGCGCCGAAATCGATGAATTGTTCGGGGCTGAGATCGGCGTGCTGGTCGAGGGGCTGACCAAGCTGAAGAAGCTGGACCTCGTTACCAAGGAGGCGAAGCAGGCCGAGAACCTGCGCAAGTTGCTGCTCGCCATTGCCGATGATGTGCGCGTCCTTCTGGTCAAGCTTGCCGACCGGCTGCACAACATGCGCACGCTGCATCATGTGCGGCCGGATACGCGCCGCCGGATGGCGGAAGAGACGCTCGATATCTATGCGCCGCTTGCTGGTCGCATGGGTATGCAGGAGATGCGCGAGGAGCTTGAGGATCTCTCGTTCCGGGAGCTGTATCCTGACGCCTACAACGTCGTGACTGAGCGGCTGCTGACGCTCGGATTGCGCAACAAGGATATGACCATCGACATCGAACAGCAGCTGACGCGGAAGCTGGCTGATCGCGGTATCGGAGCTACCGTGAAGGGGCGCCAGAAACGCGCCTATTCGATCTGGCGCAAGATGGAGCGCAAGTCGGTCGGCTTCGAACAATTGTCGGACATTTTTGCATTCCGCGTCATCGTTACCACGGTGCCGGAATGTTATCAGGCGGTCGGCGTGGTGCATACGACCTGGCCGGTCGTACCGGGCCGCTTCAAGGACTACATTTCAACGCCGAAGCAGAACGACTATCGCTCGATTCACACGACAGTGATCGGACCTGGCAAACAGCGTGTCGAACTGCAGATCCGCACCAGCGAAATGGACGAGATCGCCGAATACGGCATTGCCGCGCACGCGCTGTACAAGGATGCGAGCATCTCGCCGTCTGAAATGCTGTCGCGCGAGTCGAATGCGTATGCCTGGCTGCGGCGAACCATCGAGCTTCTTGCGGAGGGCTCAAGCTCGGAAGAGTTTCTGGAGCACACCAAGCTCGAGCTGTTTCACGACCAGGTTTTCTGCTTCACGCCAAAGGGCAAGCTGATCGCGTTGCCGCGTCATGCGACGCCGATCGACTTCGCCTATGCCGTGCATACCGACGTCGGCAACATGGCCGTCGGCGCCAAGATCAACGGCAAGATTGCCCCGCTCGCCTCCGAATTGCAGAACGGCGATGAGGTCGAGATCATCACCTCGAAGGCGCAGAAGGCGCCGCCGGCCGCCTGGGAATCCATTGTCGTGACCGGCAAGGCACGGGCTTCGATCCGCCGTGCGACGCGCGTCGCGGTGCGAAGCCAATATGCCGGACTTGGCCGGCGCATCGTCGAACGGTTGTTTCATCGCGCCAAGAAAGAGTATTCGGACGAGAAACTTCAAGGGGCGCTGTCACGTTTGGCTCGGTCCTCAATCGAGGAAGTGATGGCCGCAGTTGGCCGCGGTGAACTGAAAGCGTCCGATGTCGCGCGGGCGATGTACCCTGATTATCTGGAAGAGCGCGCAACGCTAGCTGCGCCGAAAGATGACAGCGCGTGGTTCGACTTGCGTGGCGCGAAGGCGGTGAAAGCCAAGCTGCCTGCGGGAGACATGCCCGGTGCTATTCCGGTGCGCGGCATCAATAGCGATCTGCCTGTCCGGTTTGCGCCGAACGGCGGTGCAGTGCCTGGCGATCGCATCGTTGGCATACTGACGCCGGGCGAGGGCGTCACGATCTATCCGATCCAGTCGCCGACATTGAAGGAGTTCGAGGATCGGCCGGAGGCGTGGCTAGACCTGCGCTGGGATATGGATGAGCGCGAACCCCAGCGATTTCCGGCGCAGATCGTGGTGCAGTCGGTGAACGAGCCCGGTACGCTCGCGCAAGTCGCTCAGGTGATCGCGGAGAATGACGGCAATATCGACAACATCCACATGACACGGCTATCACCGGACTTTACGACGCTCACGATCGATCTGGAGGTCTATGACCTCAAGCATCTGACCGCGATCATCGCGCAACTGCGCGCCAAGGCCGTGGTCGCGAGTGCATCGCGTGTGAATGGCTGACGGGGATTTCCAGTGTTGCAGGCACCTTACCTTCGTCTGGGCGTGAACATCGACCACATCGCCACCATCCGCAACGCGCGTGGCGGATGGCATCCTGATCCTGTTCGCGCAGCCAAGCTGGCGGTTGCCGCTGGCGCCGACGGCATCACCGCGCATCTGCGGGAGGATCGTCGTCATATTCGCGATGAGGATATCGCAAGGCTTAAGGCCGAGATCGACCGGCCGCTGAATTTCGAAATGGCTGCGACCGACGAGATGCTTGCCATCGCGGTGCGCACGCGTCCTCATGCCGCCTGTCTCGTGCCGGAGCGCAGGGCCGAGCGCACGACCGAGGGCGGGCTCGACGTCGCGGGCCAAAAGGATGCGATCGGCCGGGCTGTGAATATGCTCTCGACCACCGGCATTCGGGTCTCATTGTTCATTGCGGCAGATCGGCGCCAGATTGAAGCGGCACGCGCCGTCGGTGCACCGGTGATCGAAATCCATACCGGCGCCTGGTGTGACGCGTTGACAGACGAGCGTCGGGAGGCCGCGGCGCGGGAATTCGACCGTATACGTGAGGGCGCGACGCTTGCCCGGAGCCTCGGTCTGGAAGTTCATGCCGGCCACGGGCTCGATTATGCGAGCGCCGAAACCATCGCCACTTTGCCGGAAATCGTCGAACTGAATATCGGCCATTTCCTGATCGGCGAGGCGACCTTCGTCGGTCTCGACAACGCCATCCGGACGATGCGCGACGCCATGGATCGGGGCCGCGACAACGTGAGGGCCGCATGATCCTCGGTTTGGGTTCAGATCTCGTCGATATCCGCCGCATCGAGAAGGTGCTGGGGCGGCATGGTGATCGGTTCATCCAGCGGATTTTCACGCCGATCGAGCAGGCCAAGGCGGAGCGGCGCGCGACCCGGATCGACACCTATGCCAAGCGCTTCGCGGCCAAGGAGGCCTGTTCCAAGGCCTTGGGCACCGGATTTCGCAAAGGCGTGTTCTTCCGTGATATGGGCGTCGTGAATTTGCCGTCGGGGCGGCCCACTATGGCGCTGACGGGCGGAGCGCTGGCGCGGCTCAAGGAAATCACCCCGAATGGATTTGAAGCGCGGATCGATATCAGCCTGACCGACGAATATCCCTTGGCCCAGGCCATCGTCATCATTTCGGCCGTTCCGCTGAAAGCGGTCTGACCCGCCAGTCATTGAATTTGATGAATATTCTCAGACATTTGACAGAAATATGTCGTTTCATTGCGTGGTCTGCGGTCAGCGGCTACAAGGGCGCGCCTGCTACCATCTGCCGGACGAGAGGCTAAATGAGCGTGACCAGCACCAAGCGGAAGGAGGGCGGATTCGGCGAAACCGTCCGCGTCATCGTCCATGCGCTCATCATTGCTCTGGTGATCCGCACATTTCTGTTCCAGCCCTTCAACATCCCATCCGGGTCGATGAAGGAGACGCTGCTGGTCGGCGACTACCTCTTTGTGTCGAAATACTCTTACGGTTACAGCCAGTATTCCTTCCCGCTGTCGCCGCCGCTGTTTAATGGCAGGATTTTCGGTTCGCAGCCGGATCGCGGGGACGTTGTGGTGTTCCGCCTGCCGAAGGATGACTCGACCGACTACATCAAGCGGGTGATCGGTCTGCCCGGCGACCGCATCCAGATGGTCAACGGTTTGCTGCACATCAACGGCGAGCCGGTGAAGCGCGAACGTATTGAGGATTTCATCGAGACGGAGGAATCCGATCGCGCAATCCGTGTGAAGCGTTGGCGCGAGACGTTGCCGAACGGGGTCAGCTACACGACGCTCGATTTGCAGGACAACGGATTCTACGACAACACGCAGGAATACCACGTTCCGGCCGGCCATTACTTCATGATGGGAGACAACCGCGACAACTCGACTGACAGCCGTGTGCTCAGTCAGGTTGGTTACGTCCCGTTCAGTCATCTGATCGGCCGCGCGCAGATTATCTTCTTTTCGGTGGGTGAAGGCGAGCGTGCCTGGCAGGTCTGGCGCTGGCCCTGGACTGTGCGCTGGGACCGCATCTTCAAGATCGTGCGATGAGCCGCGTGGCGGATGAGGCTCCGCCGACGTCAACGGCGCAGAAGCGTCGCGCTGCCGGTGCGGCCAAACAGAAATCGGCTGTTTCTGCCGAAGCGGCCGCCGCGCCACGCAAGGTCAAGCGAAAGCCCAAGGCGACCGAGCTTGAAACCACGATCGGCTATCGCTTCAGCGATTCTACGCTGCTTGAGAGCGCTCTGACCCACATCTCCGCGTTGAAAGGTCAGGGCCGGATCGGTAGCTATCAGCGCCTCGAATTCCTTGGCGACCACGTGCTGGGCCTGGCAGTGTCCGAGATGCTGTTCGAAGCCTTTCCGAAGGCCGAGGAAGGTGAACTGTCGCGACGCTTGGCCGATCTTGTCCGGCGCGAGACCTGTGCCGATGTTGCGCGCAGCATCGATCTTGGCGCATCGCTTCGGCTGGGTGCGTCAGAGGTCCGTGCCGGTGGGCGAACGCGGATCGCCATTCTTGCAGATGTTTGCGAGTCGGTGATCGGGGCGGTTTTTCTCGATGGCGGATACAAGGCGGCCAAGGCTTTGGTGGAGCGCTATTGGGGGGACCGGATGAGAAAGCCGGCGCGCCCGCTGCGCGATCCCAAGACTGTGTTGCAGGAATGGGCGCAGGCGCGCGGTCTTCCGACGCCGACCTACCGTGAGGTGGAGCGCACAGGGCCGCATCACGATCCGGTTTTCAAGGTTGCAGTGGAATTGCCCGAGCGCGAACCGGCTGAAGGCAATGGCCGCTCCAAACGTGCCGCTGAGCAGGCGGCAGCAGAGGCGATGTTGACGCGTGAAGGTGTGCGAACCGATGTCTGAGCAAATCGAAACTTCAACGCCGGAGACGCGCTGCGGCTTCGTTGCGCTGATCGGCGCACCCAATGCCGGCAAATCGACGCTGATCAATGCGCTGGTCGAAAGCAAGGTTTCGATCGTCAGTCACAAGGTCCAGACGACCCGCGTACCCGTTCGCGGTATTGCCCTCGAGGGTGCTGCGCAATTGATCTTCATCGATACGCCGGGAATCTTCGCTCCAAAGCGCCGGCTCGATCGGGCCATGGTGACGAGCGCCTGGTCCGGCGCACACGATGCCGATCTGACCGGGCTTCTGATCGATGCACGCAAGGGACTCGATGAAGAGAACGAAGCCATCGTTGCAAAACTGCCGGATGTTCCGGGCAAAAAGTTTCTGCTCCTGAACAAGGTGGATGTCGTCGACAAGCCGACCTTGCTGGCGCTTGCGACCGCACTGAACACGCGTGCGAAATTCGAGACCACCTTCATGATTTCGGCCCTGACCGGCGATGGCGTTACCGATGTCCGGTCATGGCTTGCCGGCCAGGTACCGGCCGGACCGTGGCACTATCCGGAAGATCAGATCTCCGATGCGCCGATGCGACTGCTCGCCGCCGAAATTACGCGCGAGAAATTGTTTCACCGGCTGCATCAGGAACTGCCGTATCAGTCCACTGTTGAAACCGAACTCTGGAAAGAGATGAAGGACGGTTCGGTGCGGATCGAGCAGACGATTTACGTCGAGCGTGACAGCCAGAAAAAGATCGTTATCGGCAAGGGCGGCCAGACCCTGAAATCGATTGGTGCCGATGCGCGCAAGGAAATTTCCAGCATCGTCGAGGGACCGGTGCACCTGTTCCTGTTCGTCAAAGTGCGGGAAGGCTGGGGCAACGATCCGGAGCGTTACCGCGAAATGGGTCTTGAGTTCCCCAAGGGCTAGGACTGACTTCGCCACCAAGCAACTGCGGTTTGTCATTCGGCCAAAGCAGTTTATCTCTGTCATCGGGCGACGAAACTCGCATGCAGACGATCGATGGCAAGACGAACCGGAAGCGCTGATCTTCCTCTGCACGGGGGACGCGTGCCGCCTTGGCTGGCGGCGCGGATGGCGACGCTCGGCGCAATCATTTGTCAGGCGATCGTCCATCATTATGGACGCGACGAATTCCTGCAGCGCCTGTCGCATCCCTTCTGGTTCCAGTCGTTCGGCGCCGTCATGGGCATGGACTGGCATTCGTCCGGCATCACGACGAGCGTCATCGGTGCGTTGAAGCGCGGACTTGCGCCGTTACAGGGCGAGTTAGGCATTCACGTCTGTGGTGGCCGCGGCAAACACTCCCGGCGCACGCCGGATGAACTCATCGCCCTCGGTGAACGCGTCGGTTTTGACGGGCAGGCGCTCACCCGTGCAAGTCGTCTCGTCGCCAAAGTCGATAGCGCTGCTGTGCAGGACGGTTTCGATCTCTATCTGCACGGCTTCTTTGTCACCGACGATGGCAAATGGACGGTCGTGCAGCAGGGCATGAATGGCGATAAGCGGCAGGCGCGGCGCTATCACTGGCATTCGGAAACGCTCGCAAGCTTTGTCGATGAACCGCATGCCGCGATTGATGGTCCATATCAGGGCGAGATCGTCAATCTCACCGACAAGCGGGCTGAGCGGTCCCGTTCAGCGCAGCTTGACCTACTGACCGACATAGGTCCGGATCGCATTCTCCGCGAATATGCGGCTTTGACGCAAGAGCTGCACGAGCAGCCGCTTCTTCCGCATCTGATCATGCCAGAGCATCATGACGTGCGGTCGAGCGACGTATTCATCCGGCGCCTGCATGGAACGCTGGCGGCGGCTGCCGAGCGAGGGCCTGTCGATTTTCCCGAATTGCTGCTGACTCCGGGCGTCGGCGCGCGCACTGTGCAATCTCTGGCAATGGTGGCCGAGGTCGTTCATGGAGCACCTTATCGCTTCCGCGATCCGGCGCGCTTTTCGCTCACGCATGGCGGCAAGGATCGGCATCCTTATCCCGTTCCGATCAAAGTGTACGACGAGACGATCCGGGTTCTGAAATCCGCGATTCAGAAAGCCTCGCTTGGCCGCGAGGAAGAATTGCAGGCAGTAAAGCGGCTCGATGACCAGGCGCGTCAGCTTGAACGGATCGTAACCGGGCCGTCGTTCGAGGCTTTTGTCGTGGATGAGCGGAACGCATCTGCTTCGCTGGGCGGACGGTCGATCTTCGGCTGGGAGGAAGAACTTACGAAGAGCGGCAAGACGCGGTCCGTCTAGCATCGCGATCTCAGGGGACGACCTTGTTCGTTCACAACTCGCAAATTCTCGATGCGGCTCGACAATCCGTATCGGATAGGATCATCTGATCACATGCACTGGACTGACGATGGATTTGTGCTTGGCATCAAGCGGCATGGCGAATCGAGCGCCATTCTCGAGCTGATGACGCGCGCTCATGGTCGTCATCTCGGGTTGGTGCGAGGCGGAGCGGGAACGCGCATGCGTCCTGTCCTGCAACCCGGCAATCTGGTGCGTGCGGATTGGCGCGCGCGGCTTGACGACCATCTCGGCGCCTACACGGTTGAAGGTCTGGCTCTGCGGGCGGGGGGGCTGTTTTCCGATCCGCACGCGGTTTTTGCGGTGACGCATATGGCGGCGCTCGCGCGCCTGCTGCCGGAGCGGGATCCGCACGAGATCATTTTCGATAGCCTCGAGACACTTGTCGCGCATCTGATCGAGCCGGTAACAGCTGCAGCTCTGATGGTGCGATTTGAATTGCTGATGTTATCTGAGCTTGGTTTTGGTCTTGACCTGGATGCCTGCGCGGCGACCGGTTCGTCATCCGACCTCATCTATGTTTCGCCGAAATCGGGGCGAGCGGTTTCACGATCGGCCGGCGCGCCGTGGCAAGATCGGATGCTTCCGCTCCCGGCTTATATCGACAGTGACTTCGAAGGGCCGGTGAGCGTCGAGGATATCGATGACGGCTTCAAGCTGACCGGCTTTTTCCTGGCCCGACATGTGCTTGAACCGCGTGGGGTGACGCTGCCTGACGCGAGGGCACATTTCATTCAGGCGGTCCGGCGTACCCTCTCGAATGCGGCTTGAACGGCCGGTCGTCGGACGTAAAAAATTGCACCAAAACGAGCGACAATCGCGATTTCGACGGCTCGTTCAAGAAAATTGACACGTGACCGAATTGGGAGACTGTCAAATTTGACGCCGCCGTCAGTTGCACTTGTTCATTGCCCTGCCGCGGAGTACCCAGCGCCATGGCCACGCGAGTGATTCCCCCTTCTGACAAGGACATTCAGGAGATCGGGCTGCGGGACGCGCTGGAAGAGCGCTATCTCGCCTATGCCCTCTCGACCATCATGCATCGGGCGCTGCCGGATGCGCGGGACGGGCTGAAGCCTGTTCACCGGCGCATCCTGTACGGCATGAATTTGCTGCGACTCGATCCGGGCTCGACGCCGAAAAAGTCGGCGAAGATCGTCGGCGACGTCATGGGTAATTTCCACCCGCACGGCGACCAGGCGATCTATGACGCGCTGGTGCGGCTGGCGCAGGACTTCTCGTCGCGTTACCCGTTGATCGACGGGCAGGGCAATTTCGGCAATATCGACGGCGATAGCGCTGCGGCGTATCGCTACACCGAAGCACGCATGACCGAGGTGGCGCGCCTATTGCTCGAGGGCATTGGCGAGAACGCGGTCGACTTCCGTCCGAACTATGATGGCCTTTCGGAAGAGCCGGTAGTACTGCCGGGTGCCTTCCCGAACCTGCTCGCGAACGGCTCGCAAGGCATTGCCGTCGGGATGGCGACCTCGATCCCGCCGCACAACGCAGCCGAGCTGTGCGACGCGGCGCTGTTCCTGATCGACAATCCGAATGCGCGCTCGAAGACCTTGCTCAAATACGTTCCCGGGCCGGATTTCCCGACCGGCGGCGTCGTGGTCGACAGCAAGGAGGCGATCGCCGAGGCCTACACGACCGGCCGAGGTTCGTTCCGCGTCCGTGCACGCTGGAAGCGGGAAGAGGGCAGCCGCGGCACCTATCAGATCGTGGTGACGGAAATCCCGTGGCTGGTGCAGAAATCGCGCCTGATTGAGCGGATTGCCGAGCTTTTCAACGAAAAGAAACTGCCGCTGGTCGGCGATATCCGCGACGAGTCCGCAGCCGATGTCCGCATCGTGATCGAGCCGAAGGCACGCACGGTCGATCCTGTTCTGATGATGGAGTCGCTGTTCAAGGTCAGCGAGCTGGAAAGCCGCATCCCCTTGAACATGAACGTGCTGGTGAAGGGCCGCGTCCCGCGGGTGATCGGCTTGGCCGAAGCCTTGCGCGAGTGGCTTGACCATCGCCGCGAGGTGCTGATCCGCCGCTCACAGCATCGGCTCGATGCGATCGAGCACCGGCTGGAAGTGCTCGGTGGTTATCTCGTCGCCTATCTGAACCTCGATAAGGTGATCAAGATCATTCGCACCGAGGACGAGCCAAAGCCCGTTCTGATCAAGACCTTCACGCTGACCGATGTTCAGGCCGACGCGATCCTCAACATGCGGCTGCGCAATCTGCGCAAGCTCGAGGAGATGGAGATCCGCGGCGAGGACAAGGTGTTGCGTGATGAGCGCAAGACCCTGAAGGCGCTATTAGCTTCCGAGCCCGAGCAATGGAAGTCGGTTGCCGGTGAGATCAGGAAGGTGCGTGAGACCTTCGGGCCGAAGACCGCGCTCGGCAAGCGCCGCACTACATTCGGTGAAGTGCAGGATGTCGAGCAGGAGCTGGCCGAGATCCTGGTCGAGCGCGAGCCCGTCACCGTCGTCGTCTCGGAAAAGGGCTGGGTGCGGGCGCTGCGCGGTCACGTTAGCGATCTGTCTGGCGTTGCGTTCAAGTCGGATGACGCGCTGCAATTTGCCTTCCCTGCAGAGACCACATCGAAATGCGTGTTCTTCGCCAGCAACGGCAAGTTCTATACCATCGATGCCGGCAAGCTGCCGGGTGGTCGCGGACACGGCGAGCCGGTACGTCTGTTCATCGATCTTGAAGGCGAGGCGTCGATCGTTTCGGCGTTCAATTTCGAAGGCGGCCGCAAATTCCTGATCGCCTCGGCCGAAGGCAAAGGCTTTGTCGTTCCGGAAGACGAATGTCTGGCCAATACCCGCAAGGGCAAGCAGGTCCTGAACGTCAAGGAGCCGGATACGGCGGTAGCGATCGCACTGATCGAGGGCGATCAGGTCGTCGTGATCGGCGAGAACCGCAAGATGCTGGTCTTCCCGCTCGATCAGGTGCCCGAGATGACGCGCGGCGCCGGCGTGCGGCTGCAGCGCTATAAGGATGGCCGCTTGTCGGACATCATGACCTTCGTCGCCAAGGACGGCATGACCTGGTTCGACTCGGCCGGTCGCACCATGTCCATGACGACGAAGGAGTTGGCGGATTGGCGCGGGAGCCGATCAGACGCAGGCCGTCTGCCGCCGAAGGGCTTCCCGCGCAGCAACAGGTTCGGAAAGAAGATCGGGTAATTGGTGTCATTCCGGGGGGAGCGCGGAGCGCGAGAGCCCGGAATCCAGATACACTGGATGTCCTCGCTGCTGGATTCCGGGTTCGCACTTCGTGCGCCCTGGAATGACAGCTACATCTCCGCCCTGACCCAGCCCTGGGACATCAACCGTTCCTGCGGCAGATAGCGGCTCTTGTAGTCCATCTTGCGCGAACCCCGCACCCAATAGCCCAGATAGACGTAAGGCAGCTTCATTTCGCGGGCGCGCTTGATGTGATCGAGGATCATCAGCGTGCCGAGCGAACGCGCTTCCGCATCTGGCTCGAAGAACGAGTAGACCATCGAGAGACCATCGCTGAGAACGTCGGTCAGCGCGACAGCAATCAACGGGCCAGGGCGGCGCGCCGATGACGGAGACTTCAGCCGATATTCCACCATGTTTGTTTCGACGTGACTGTCTTCCACCATCATGGCGTAGTCGAGCACGGTCATGTCGGCCATGCCGCCGTCGCGATGGCGGGAATCGAGATAGGCGCGGAAGATCGAATATTGTTCGGAACTCGGCACCGCCGTGCGCATCTCGCCGACGATGTCTGCATTGCGATGCTCGACCCGTCGCATGGAGCGGGTCGGCACAAAATCGTCCACCACCACCCGCACCGACACGCAGGCGCGGCAGGCTTCGCACGCCGGGCGGTAGGCGATCGACTGGCTACGGCGGAAGCCGCCATGGGTCAGCAGGTCGTTCAGCCCCGGTGCGCGGTCGCCCACAAGGTGCGTAAACACCTTCCGTTCCTGCTTGCCCTCCAGATAAGGGCAAGGTGATGGGGCCGTCAGGTAGAATTGCGGCGTATCGCGCGAGTGCTGGGTCACGGTCCGCCCGACCTCAAGGTAACAACTCCTGAATCTTCCTCCGTTGCGGTCCCGCCGTCAAATGCGGTTAGCGCGCCGGACGGAGGGCAGCCGCGCGGGCCGGATTATTGATGACAACCGTACCGACCAGGAAATCGTGCAACAGGCGGCTGCGGGCGTTGAAGAAGCAGACCAGGAGGATGAGTGGCGTCAGGATGCTGACCGTTACCCAGAACACGATGGCGTGGACCGCGCCCAACACGAAATATGCCGGCGAGCCGTACCAGGTGCGCATTTCGATATCCATGGTCCGCATGCCAAGGGTTGCCGATTGGGGCCCGCCCAGGGTCGCCCCGTAGTAGAACAGCGCCCAGACCACGGAGATGGCCGGCATCAGGCCAAACAGGACGAAGCCGAAGCCGAGTGTTACGATTCCGACCGCGAAGAAGAACAGCGCGAGCACGACAAGCGGAATGGCCAGAATGACCAGATCAATCAGAAAGGCGATCACCCGCCGTGCCAGGACGCCGTCAAACAACTCCGGATTGGTTTCCGGATCGTAAGCATGCGGTTTGACGTCGTCGGATATGCCGATGCGTTGCTGCTCGTTCGCCATGGATCTGCCGCCAGTGTGGGCGCCCCAAATGTCCTTGTTGCGAGCAGTCTGGCACATTGCTGAGTTGATGTCGCCCGCGCAAGTGATCGCTAACCGAATGGAATGATACTAGCCGGCGCTCAATGGAGGCGCGAAGCCGCACATGGTCACGTTGAACGATATCCGGGATGCCCAGACGATACTGGACGGGCGTATTCTTCGCACGCCGATGCTGCCGGCGCCAAAGCTGTCTGAAC
The DNA here is from genome assembly GCA_023423415.1 of Pseudomonadota bacterium. Lineage (GTDB taxonomy): Bacteria > Pseudomonadota > Alphaproteobacteria > Rhizobiales > Xanthobacteraceae > Pseudorhodoplanes. Next base: position 16,553 of record JAFAFP010000241.1, read on the forward strand.
TCACCGGCGCGGAAGTTTTCGTAAAATACGAAAATCTCCAGGTGACGAATTCGTTCAAGGAGCGCGGCGCCCTCAACAAGCTTGCGACGCTGACTGCAGCGGAACGCTCGCGCGGCGTCATCGCCATGTCGGCCGGCAATCATGCGCAGGCCGTCGCCTATCACGCCGCACGACTTGGCATCGTCGCGACCATCGTCATGCCGGTAACGACGCCGGCGGTGAAAGTCGCCGCGACCAAGGCGCATGGTGCGACCGTGGTGCTGGACGGCGAAACCGTCGCCGAGGCGCAGGCGCGTGCCGAGCAATTGCAGGCGAAAGATAATCTCGTTTTCATTCACCCTTACGACGATGCACGGATCATCGCCGGACAGGGTACGATCGCGATCGAGATGCTGGACGAGCGCCCCGATCTGGACAGCCTTGTAATACCCATCGGTGGCGGCGGGTTGATTTCAGGCAATGCGATTGCCGCAAAAGCGATCAATGCGGATATCGACATTGTTGGCGTCGAGGCGGAGTTGTACCCCTCCGTATGGAACGCATTGCAGAAAAAGGATCGTCCTATCGGCGGTTCGACATTGGCCGAAGGCATTGCGGTCAAGAATGTTGGCAAACTCACTTTGCCGATCATCCGCGAGCTTGTAGCCGACGTGATGCTTGTCAGTGAGTCTCAACTTGAGCGCGCCGTGAACGCCTATCTCACGCTGCAAAAGACGATGGCGGAGGGCGCGGGTGCTGCCGGCCTCGCGGCCATGCTGAAAGACCCAGGGCGGTTCCATGGTAAACGCGTTGGCCTCATTCTGTGCGGCGGCAATATCGATCCACGCATTCTCGCATCGATCATGGTGCGCGAACTGGAACGCGGCGAACAGATTGTTTCGTTCCGGCTGACGATTCCGGACCGGCCGGGCGTGTTGGGCGTGATTGCCAGTCGTCTCGGGCATCTCGGCGCGAACATCCTTGAAGTCGATCACAAGCGATTGTTTCTCGACGTGCCAGCAAAGGGCGCCCGGCTTGATGTCACGGTCGAAACGCGAGATCGCGCGCATGCGGAAGAGATCATCACGGCAATGGCAGCCGACGGTTATCACCCGGTGCGCCTGCCGAGCGGCGATGTGATGGAAGCATAGATTTTATCCGCAGGCCTCTGCGAAAGCGGAGACCTGCAATCTCTATGTGTGCTGAATTCCGCTTGCACGGGAATGAGCAGGGGACAAGCGGGATTGTTATTGATTCCGCAACATCTCCGCGACCTTTGGTGCGAAGTAGGTGAGCACGCCGTCCGCACCAGCGCGTTTGAAAGCGAACAGGCTTTCAAGCATCGCCTTGTCGCCGTCGAGCCAGCCATTCTGCACGGCGGCCATGATCATCGCGTATTCGCCGGAGACCTGATAGGCGAAAGTCGGCACGCCGAACTCGTCCTTCACGCGGCGGACAATGTCGAGATAGGGCAGACCCGGTTTCACCATCACCATGTCGGCGCCTTCCTCGATATCGAGGCCAACCTCTCGCAAGGCTTCATCCGAATTCGCGTAGTCCATCTGATAGGTGCGTTTGTCGCCGGTCAGTGTCGTGGACGAACCCACGGCATCACGGAATGGACCATAGAAGGCGGACGCATATTTTGCGGCGTAGGCCATGATCGCGACATTCTGATAGCCCGCATCATCAAGTGCGATCCGGATCGCGCCGACACGGCCATCCATCATGTCCGACGGCGCGATGATGTCGCAGCCGGCTTGCGCCTGGACCAGCGCTTGCTGCGTCAGCACATCGACGGTTTCGTCGTTCAGGATCTCGCCGTTGCGCAACAAGCCATCATGCCCGTGGCTCGTGTACGGATCGAGCGCGACATCGCAGAGAATTCCGACCTCGGGCACCGCCGCCTTGATCGCGCGAACCGCCCGGCAGACAATGTTATCCGGATTGGTCGCTTCGCTTCCCTGGTCGTCTCGCAGGCCCGGCTCGGTGTAGGGGAAGATGGCGACGCAGGGGATCGACAGTTTCGCTGCCCTTTCGACGTCACGCACGGCCTCGTCGATCGACAGCCGGTCAACACCCGGCATTGAAGGAACGGGGGTTCGTGCGGTTTTGCCGTCGACCACAAAAATCGGCCAGATCAGGTCGGCGGGTGTCAGGACATTTTCGCGCACCATACGGCGCAGCCAATCGGTGCGGCGCAGCCGGCGGGGCCGGTGGGAAAGATCGAGAGGGAAGTCGCCCGGAGGTGGCGCGTCGACCGGCACAAAGCGGGTCTTGCTTTCAAGCGGACGGCCGTACTTGATCGCCATAGCTGGCACTCCCTGCGGCGCACGATCGGTAAAATGGATACCGGTTTGCGTCCGATCGTGTGCAATCTTTCAAGAGAGCTATTTAGCGGTTCCAGCCGGAGCCCGCCACCGCCGGGGACATGTGATTGACGGCAATCCCTGTCGAACTTATCGGTTTGAACATGGATTTCGAACTGTCCGAGGACCAGCGCGCCTTCCAGGCTACCGCTCGGCAATTTGCGCGCGAGCACATGATGCCGTTCGCGCGCGAATGGGATGAGAAGGAAATTTTCCCGGTCGATACGCTCCGCGAGGCCGCCGCCCTCGGCTTCGGCGGCATTTATGTCCGCGACGATGTCGGCGGTTCCTCACTCTCCCGGCTAGATGCCGCGGTCATCTTCGAGGAACTGGCTCAAGGCTGCACATCGACCGCCGCCTATATCTCGATCCACAATATGGCGGCGTGGATGATTGATACCTTCGGTAACGAGGCGCAGCGCAGCCGGTTTCTGCCGAAGCTTTGCACGATGGAGCATTTCGCCAGCTATTGCCTGACTGAGCCGGGGGCAGGTTCGGATGCGGCGAGCCTCGTCACCCGCGCGCGGCGCGATGGCGACGACTATGTGATCGACGGTGCCAAGGCTTTTATTTCCGGTGGCGGTACGTCCGATGTCTATGTCTGCATGGTGCGGACCGGGGGTGCCGGAGCCAAAGGTATTTCCTGCATCGCGGTGGAGAAGGATGCACCCGGCCTGTCATTCGGGGCGCCGGAAAAGAAGCTCGGCTGGAAGTCGCAGCCGACGGCGATGGTGATTTTCGAGAATTGCCGCGTGCCGGCCGCTAACCTGCTTGGCAAGGAAGGCGACGGCTTCAAGATTGCCATGATGGGACTGGATGGCGGCCGCCTGAATATCGCGGCTTGTTCGATCGGCGGAGCGCAGTTCTGTCTTGATCGCACGATCGAATACATGCGCGACCGCAAGCAATTCGGCTCGCGCCTGTCGGACTTTCAGGCGCTGCGATTCAAGATTGCCGATTACGCGACCGAGCTTGAAGCCGCGCGGCTGATGGTGTGGCGTGCTGCACATGCGGTTAGTCAGGGCGAGCCCGGTGCAACGCGGCTTGCGGCGATGGCCAAGCGGCTGGCAACCGACGCCGGCTTCGAAGCCGTCAACGGCTGCCTGCAATTGCACGGCGGTTATGGGTATCTGCGCGATCATCCGATTGAGCGTGTGCTGCGGGACGTGCGCGTGCATCAGATCCTTGAAGGCACCAACGAAATCATGCGTCTGATCGTCAGTCGCGACCTCCTTGAAAACTGATGTGAGCGACGTGCAGGATATTCTGTTCGAACAGCGCGGCTGTGCCGGCGTGGTAACGCTCAACCGACCCAAGGCGTTGAATGCGATCACGCACGAAATGGTGAGGGCGCTTGCGTCGCAACTTGATGCGTGGGCGCGTGATCCCGCGATCACACGAATTGTTGTCGCGTCGAACAGCGAACGCGCGTTTAGCGCGGGGGGCGATATCCGCGCGCTGTACGACTTGATCAAGGCTGGCCGACAGCAAGAGGCTCTCGCCTTCTTCAATGAGGAGTATCGACTTAACACCGTGATCAAGCGTTATCCGAAGCCCTATGTCTCTCTGATCGATGGCATCGTCATGGGGGGCGGTGTCGGCATTTCGATCCATGGTTCGCATCGCGTGGCGGGCGACAAATACGCGTTCGCCATGCCAGAAGTGAGCATTGGCTTTTTTCCGGATGTCGGCGGCACCTATGCGTTGCCCCGGCTGGCGGGCGAGGTCGGCACCTACTGCGCTTTGACCGGGGAACGGCTGAAGGCGTCCGATGCTGTGCTGTCGGGGGCAGCCACCCATTATGTGACCTCACATCATTTTACCGAACTTTTGACAGCGTTGTGTGGCAAGGAGCCGGTGAATGCGGTGCTTGCGGATTTCATGGAAGGCGCAGGCATTGGCGAAGTAATCCCGCGCCGCCGGATTATCGATCGGGTCTTCTCGCAGGACAGCGTTGAGGCCATTTTGGCGGAGCTGGATCGGGAGGCCGAGACAAATTCAGAACAAGCCAGATGGTCGGCAGAACTGGCACAGACCATCCGCAGCAAATCTCCCACCAGCTTGAAGCTCGCCCTGGCGCAGATGCGCTATGGACGCGACCACTCGTTCGAGGATTGCATGCGGGCCGAATTTCGTATCGTGTCGCGGATCGTCTATGGTCGCGACATGGCCGAGGGCGTCCGGGCCGTGATCGTGGACAAAGACAACAATCCACGATGGAATCCCAAAGAGTTGGGTGCCGTTTCTGATACAATGATCGAAAGCTATTTTGAGCCCCTGACGAGAGAACTGGAGTTGGCATGAGCGAACCTGTGTCCATTGAACAGGCGCTTGAGCCGGTCCAATCCGCAAAGAACAGGGCCGAGCAGGGCCGTTGGACCCGCTGGCTGCTGTGGTTCCTGCGCGCCATGGCCGTGGTGTCGATGCTGAAAGGGCTGTTTCATTGGTCTGTCGTGCTCGGCCTCGGCGAAGGACCGGACACCACGTTCACCACCCAGCCGCTGCCTTGGCAGACCGCGACGGTCTATTTTGCAATCATCGATCTTGTCGCCGCCGTAGGGCTTTGGCTCGCGGCAGTGTGGGGGGCCGTTGTGTGGCTGACCGCCGCTGTTTCTATGGCTGCGGTGGAGGTATTCTTCCCTCAGATCTACGGTGGGTCATGGCTTGTCGTCGTGATCGAACTGACACTGCTGTGTTGCTATCTTGTGCTGGCCTTGCAGTCGGCACGCGAGCACCTGCGCTGAGGCGGACAAAAAGCGAAGATAACGTTTTCGACGATGGGGATGGAAATGGCGCGGATCGCATTTGTTGGTCTCGGCAACATGGGCTCGCCAATGGCGCAGAACCTCATTCGTGCCGGCCATGTTGTCATTGGGGTCGATGTCAACCGCGAGGCAGTTGAGTCCCTAATTGTAGCCGGAGGCAATGGCGCCGAGACGGCCGGGGCAGCTGCCGCCGATGCAGACATCGTCATAACGATGCTGCCCTCAGGGCATGAGGTGAAGCAAACCTATCTAGGGTCAGACGGGCTAATCGAACGCGCCGCTGCTGGAACACTGTTGATCGACTCGTCCACGATCGACGTTGCCACGGCGCGTGAGGTCGCAGCCCTGGCAGAGGCCAGAGGGTTGCAGATGGTCGATGCTCCGGTTTCCGGCGGCGTCGGAGGCGCGCTGGCTGGTACACTGACGTTCATGGTTGGCGGAGGAGAAGCTGCCTTCAACAACGCCAAGCCCGTTTTGGAAGTGATGGGAAAAACTATTGTACATGCAGGCGGCCCCGGTAACGGCCAGGCTGCCAAGATTTGTAACAATATGGTTCTCGGTATCTCGATGATCGCCGTTTCAGAAGCCTTTGTGTTGGCCGAAAAATTGGGACTAGAGGCGCAGAAGCTATTCGACATCTCGTCCAAGTCGTCCGGTCAATGCTGGGCCATGACAAGCTATTGCCCGGTGCCCGGTCCTGTACCGACATCGCCGGCGAACCGCGATTATCAGGCTGGATTTACGGCGAACATGATGCTCAAAGACCTGAAGCTTGCTCAGGACGCAGCTAAAGACGTCAAGGCCACAACCCCGCTTGGTGCCGGCGCATCCGCGATCTATGCGCAATACGTTGAGAGCGGTGAGGGTGGCAGAGACTTTTCCGGAATTGTTCGCTTTCTTCGTGGTGAATAATTCCGATCCGAAGCTCAAATCCACGAAGTGAATTTTTCCACCGAAAATAACTGCACCACCGATTTTAGTCGGGGCGCAAAATGGTCGCTTTTGCGAAGTCCCGCCGAAGAAACGAATTTCCCCCCAAGCCAAGATCCGCAGATTTTGCAAGACTGTTACGGTAAACAGCGCCTTATCAATTTCACTTCAACTGTCCATACAATTGAGCGCTGACCGCGCCAAATAAACCTTCTCTTTATGCTGTTGTTTAAGCCGATTTTAGATCATCGGTCGTACATTTCAGTATCAAACGGGGAAAACAGGGCCCCGGATTAAATATAAAAATTCAGGAAGGCGTCACATGAAAGCCGTTGCAAAACCGGTCGAACAACCCATTCAGAGCACGCAGCGCTTTGAACATATCAGGCCTCTCTATCTCGAAGCTTTGACATTGGTCGAGCGCCTGCATCGTCGTCTGCTTGATGTGATCAAAGACGAATTCGACCGACGCGGTCGGGCTGACATCAATTCAGTGCAGGCTCTGCTTCTCTACAACATTGGAGACAAAGAGTTGACGGCCGGCGAACTGCGCACTCGCGGTTATTATCTCGGTTCGAACGTTTCGTATAATCTCAAGAAGCTCGTGGAGATGGGCTTCTTAGATCATCAACGTTCGCGTGTCGATCGCCGCTCGGTACGGATCAAGCTGACCGAGAAGGGCTGTGAAGTTCGTGATATTGTCGAAGCGCTCTATGCAAAGCATGTCCGGACAGTCGAGCAGGTCGGCGGCATTGCGGCTGATGAATTCAGCACGCTGAACAAGTCGCTGCATCGTCTCGAACGCTTCTGGACTGACCAGATTTTGTATCGTCTCTGATCGAACGTCAGTGACAGTATCCGGAAGCACCAGCTGACGTGTCGGCGCGTCAGGTTGGCGCATGTTGTGACCTGCCTGCCTGTGGAAGTGCTGGCCTCCTTGTGCGAGTAAATCGCGACAAGGGGGCCTTTTGTGCGTGCCACGCGAGTATCATAAGCCCGGCGCAAGACTTGGCGCTCCGATGTTCTAACTTTTGCTTGTTGCCAGGCGATCGTCCGCTGCGGTTACATTGCTGGCGCGGCAGGACAGCGTGGCAGCTTAAATTGCGATCTTGGAAAGTGATTATCGAGACAATGCTGATTCCGAGGCCAGACCTAAAAGCGGCCGATCTCAAATGACAGTCGGCGGGACGCCCCGCGAGGTTCTGTTCGAATTTACCGTCATTGGCCCGGTTATGAAGGTCGCGGCGATCGATGCCGAATCCGGGATCGAGGTCACGGTTATGGGGCCGGTTCATGCGTCTCGAGCGGACTTGCAGAAGTTGGCTCTAGCCAAGCTCAAAAAGCGGCTTTCACGGCCTGAAAAACGCTAGATATTGCGGCCCTATCGGTCGATAGAACCCATCGCTTGGCGCTTCCGCCTCCGGTGTGGTAGTCGGCGCGCTCCAGGCACAGGAGAAGAAGCAATGTCGGCTACGTCCGCCGCTGGCGCCGAGCGCGCTACGTTTTTTTCCGCGACCCTCGCGGACAGCGATCCCGAAATCGCGGCGGCGATCCAAAGCGAGCTCGGTCGGCAGCGCGACGAGATCGAGCTGATCGCGTCCGAAAACATCGTCAGCCGCGCGGTGCTCGAAGCCCAGGGTTCGGTTCTGACCAACAAATATGCCGAGGGCTATCCCGGCCGGCGCTATTATGGCGGCTGCCAGTTCGTTGATATTGCAGAACAAGTGGCCATCGACCGGATCACCAAGCTGTTCGGCTGCCGGTTCGCGAATGTGCAGCCGCATTCCGGCGCCTCGGCCAATGCGTCGGTGTTTTTCGCACTGATGAACCCCGGCGATACCTTTTTGGGCCTAAATCTAGCGGCAGGCGGGCATCTGACCCACGGTATGAAGATCAACATGTCCGGCAAGTGGTTCAACGCCGTCGCCTATAACGTCCGGCCCGACGACCACCTGATCGACCTCGTAGAAGTGCGGAAGCTCGCGCAGGAACATAAGCCGAAGATCATCATCGCGGGAGGTTCTGCCTATCCTCGGGTCATCGATTTCAAGGGCTTCCGGGAGATCGCCGATGAGGTGGGCGCATACCTCTTTGTCGACATGGCGCACTTTGCCGGTCTGGTCGCCGGCGGCGCTCACCCCTCGCCATTCCCGCATGCGCACGTGGTCACCACCACGACCCACAAGACGCTGCGCGGTCCGCGCGGCGGCGTGGTGCTGACCAACGACGAGGAGATTGCCAAGAAGATCAATTCGGCGGTTTTCCCCGGCTTGCAGGGCGGGCCGCTGATGCATGTGATCGCCGCCAAGGCCGTGGCCTTTGGCGAGGCGTTGCAACCCTCCTTCAAGACTTATGCGAAGAACATCGTCGAGAATGCGAAGGTGCTCTCGGACACGTTGAAGTCGGCCGGCTATGCCATTACCTCGGGCGGCACCGACACGCATCTGATGCTGGTGGATCTTCGCCCCAAGCGCCTGACCGGCAAGGTGTCGGAGGTCGCGCTCGGCCGTGCCCATATCACCTGCAACAAGAACGGCATCCCTTACGATCCGGAAAAGCCGACCATCACCTCGGGTATCCGGCTCGGCACGCCCGCCGGCACCACGCGTGGCTTCGGCACCGCAGAGTTCAAGCAGGTCGGTGAGATGATCGCCGAGGTCCTCGATGTCCTGTCCCAGAAGCAGACCGACGAGGATTCGCTTGTGGAAGGCGCGGTTCGTGAGAAGGTGAAGGCGCTGGTCGGGCGATTCCCAATCTATCAGTAATCGCCAGCGCGCTGGTGGAGATAGGCAATCATGCGCTGTCCGAGTTGCAGCAGTCTCGATACCCAGGTGAAGGACTCGCGTCCGACTGAGGATTCGAGCGCAATCCGCCGCCGTCGTGTTTGCCTGACCTGCCAGTTTCGCTTCACCACGTTCGAACGCGTGCAGTTGCGCGAACTGATCGTCATCAAGCGCAACGGCCGCCGCGTGCCGTTCGACCGGGACAAGCTGCTGCGCTCGCTGCAGATCGCATTGCGCAAGCGCAATGTGGAGCCGGAACGGCTCGAGCAGATGGTGTCGAAGGTCGTACGAGAACTGGAAAATCTCGGCGAGAGCGAAATCACGAGCGACACCATCGGCGAGAATGTGATGGCGCATCTGCGCGATCTCGACGATGTCGCGTATGTGCGCTTCGCCTCGGTTTACAAGAATTTCCGAGAGCCGAAGGACTTCGAGGACGCCCTCAAGCAATTGTCGCATGAGGACGACGATCCGAAGGCGGCCGTACCGCAGCGCAAGTGAACTCCGCCAAAGCCAAGACCACGCATCCCGTTGCAGATGAAGACGTCCGGTTCATGCGGCTTGCGCTTGCGCTCGGACGGCGAGGGCTCGGCAATACCTGGCCCAATCCGGCCGTTGGCGCGGTCGTCGTAAAAGACGGAATAGTGGCTGGCCGTGGCTGGACTCAGCCTGGCGGACGGCCGCACGCGGAGACCGAAGCACTCAGGCAGGCCGGAGCCGCTGCGAACGGCGCCACCATCTACGTCACGCTCGAGCCTTGCTCGCACCACGGTAAGACGCCGCCCTGTGCCGATGCCATTGCGACCGCAGGTATCACCCGCGTCGTGTCGGCGATCGAAGATCCCAATCCAGATGTGGCGGGGCAGGGTCATACACGCTTGCGGAAAGCCGGAATTGAAGTGGTTGTTGGCCCGTGTGCCGATGAGGCGGTCAAGGCTCATGCCGGTCATATCCGGCGTATTCTCGCTGGGCGCCCTCACGTCACGCTGAAGCTTGCGGTGTCGGCTGATGGCAGGGCGGCGCTTGCGGGGCGCAGGCCTGTTCAGATCACTGGGGAAGAGACACGCGCACGCGTCCATTTGATGCGCGCGATGAACGACGCCATTCTCATCGGCATCGGTACTGTGCTCGCCGACGATCCCGAACTGACCTGCCGATTGCCCGGCATGGAGCGGCAATCACCAGTGCGGGTTATCCTCGATTACGACCTGCGATTGCCTGTTACGTCGAAGCTCGCCACCAGTGCGCGCCACATTCCCGTCTGGGCCTTTTGTGGGGTCGATGCGCCGGCCGATCGTGAGCAAGCTCTGGTGAGTAAGGGGATTGAGGTCCACCGCATCACGGGAGAAGACGGAAGGCTCGATCTGCCCGACCTTCTTCGAGCGCTGGCCAACAAGGGCATCACACGCCTGCTGGTCGAGGGCGGTCCCTCAATTGCCGCATCCTTCGTTAGCGCCGATCTCGTGGATGAAGTGGCGCTGCTGAGAGGCCCGATCACTATCGGAGTCGATGGGATCGACGCCCTCGAGGGGCTTCCGCTTGACGCGCTCGTGTCTTCAGCCCATTTGCGTGCCTCCGGCACCGAAGTCATCGGTGCAGACATTCTCAGTCATTTCGAGCGGACCTCATGTTCACAGGCATCGTGACCGACATCGGCGAGATTTCCGATCACCGCGAAGTCGCCGGCGAACTGCGCCGATTTGTGATTACCAGCAGCTACAACCACAACTCGATCGCAATCGGTGCTTCCATTGCCTGTTCCGGCGTGTGTCTGACGGTCGTCGAGACCGGGCTCAAGGATGGCCGAAGCTGGTTCGCAGTCGATGCGGCCGCGGAAACCATCGCGTTAACCACGGCCAGTTCCTGGGGGACCGGAACGAGGCTCAATCTCGAACGCTCCCTGAAAATGGGTGATGAACTCGGCGGCCATCTGGTCAGCGGTCATGTCGATGGCATCGCCACGGTGCTGGAACGCGAAGATTTGACGGATCAGGCGCGGTTTCGCCTTGCAGCGTCAAAAGAGTTGTCACGCTTCATTGCCAAAAAGGGGTCGGTCGCCCTGGACGGCGTGTCGCTCACGGTGAACGAGGCTGACGGAAACGAGTTTTCGGTCCTGGTGATCCCGCATACGCTGCAGGTGACGACGATCGGTGGCTGGCGAAAAGACACGCCGATCAATATCGAGATCGACGTGATGGCGCGCTATGCAGCGCGATTGATGGAAACCCGCTGACATCGGTCTTGCGATAGTTCGCGGCCTGTAGTTAGTGACGCGCCAACGGAGATTGCGATGGCGGGACCGCGGCAGACAAAATTGGAAACGACAGGCGCGAGCCTCAACGGCGCGCGGATTCTTGTCGTTGAAGCGCGTTACTACGAAGACATTGCCAATGAGCTTTTATCTGGCGTGATCAAGGCTTTGGACGATGTCGGTGCAAGTCACGATCGCATTACGGTTCCAGGCGCATTGGAAATCCCGACGGCTCTTGCGATTGCGCTCGACGCTGCAGCGGAGCGAAAAGAACCTTATGATGGTGCGGTCGCGCTCGGCTGTGTCATCCGTGGCGATACCATCCACTTCGAGATCGTGTCGGAACAATCCGCTCGCGGGCTGATGGATGTGTCGATCGCACGGAAGATTCCGATCGGGAATGGCATTCTGACGGTCAACACGGAAGGGCAGGCGTGGGTGCGGGCCCGGACGACCGACGGCAACAAAGGTGGCGAGGCCGCTCGTGCTGCGCTGACGCTCATCGAGATCGAGCGTAGTCTTACGAAAGCGAAATGATGAACGGCGCACCAAAAAGCGAGAAGAGCGGTAGCGACCGCCGGGAAGAGCGCAAAGCCAACCGGCGCGGCGCCGCGCGATTGGCTGCCGTGCAGGCGCTGTATCAGATGGACATTGCCGGCACCGACCTGAACGACATTCTTGCAGAATTCGAGAGCCACTGGCTCGGCGGTGAGGTGGAGGGCGACAAGTATCTGCCGGCCGAGGCCGCGTTTTTCCGTGATATCGTGCGCGGCGTGGTGGCGGAACAACGCAAGCTCGATCCAGCCATCGATCAGGCCCTGAGCAGAGGGTGGCCGCTGAAGCGCGTCGAGGCGCTGGTGCGCGCAGTGCTGCGCGCGGGCGCTTTTGAGTTGACACACCGCAAGGATATTCCGGTTCGTGTGATCGTGTCGGAATATGTCGATGTGGCCAATGCGTTCGTCGATCGCGACGAGACCGGCATGGTCAACGCGGTGCTCGACATGCTCGCGCGAAACATGCGAGTTGAGGATTTCGGCCCGGCAACAAAGTGATCGCGGCAGATCGAGATGCAATCAGGCGAAGACAGACTGATCGCCCGATACTTCAAGCCGCTCGCAACCGCAGACGGCGCGCTCGGCCTTCGTGACGACGCGGCGTTTTACGTGCCGCCTGAAGGGCACGAACTGGTTCTGACAACGGATGCAATCGTATCCGGGGTTCACTTCCTGCAGGACGATCCGCCGGATTGCGTTGCTCAAAAAGCGCTCCGTGTGAATCTCTCCGATCTTGCAGCCAAGGGTGCAGCGCCTGCGGGCATCTTGATGACGCTCGCGTTGCCTGCCGGGATTCACGAGCAATGGCTCGAAGCTTTCGCGTCGGGACTGAAGGCAGACTGCGAGCAATTCGCCTGTTCCGTCTTTGGCGGTGATACGGTCAAAACTGATGGTCCTCTGTCGGTTTCGATCTTCGTGTTCGGCGTCTTGCCACGTGGCACGATGGTTCAGCGTAATGGCGCAAAGCCCGGCGATAGAGTGTTCGTTACCGGTACGATCGGAGACGGTGCGCTCGGCTTGAAATTGCTGCGTGAGCCAGCGCGGAAGACGGCATGGTCGCTCAGCGACGGCGAGGCAAAGCATCTGATCAATCGCTATCGTGTGCCGCAGCCGCGCGTTGCGATCGCAACGGCGGTTCGGGCGCATGCGTCTGCAGCGATGGATGTGTCGGACGGGTTGGTCGGCGATCTTGCCAAGCTGTGCGACGTTTCGAATGTTTCGGCGCGCATCGAGGCAAGAGCACTGCCGCTGTCGAGCGCAGCGCGAAAGGCGCTCGCCGCTGAGCCGGGACTGATTGAAACCATTGCCGCCGGGGGCGACGACTATGAAGTTCTGTGCGCGATTGCGCCGAACCGGATCGATGAATTTCGCGAGCTTGCGATGGCAGCCGACATTGCCGTGACCGATATCGGAGAGATTGTCGAAGGTCATGAGCCGCCGCGTATGATCGGTGTGGACGGTGCTGTTTTGACATTCGCGCGCAGTTCATTCAGCCACTTCTGACAAGAAAAAAAGCATCCAGGACTTCGGGAGAAACGACATCCACGACCGGACCGTGATGAAACCTGCGGCGACCGGGTGGGGCGTGTCGGGATCCTCGCGCGAGGCGAAATTGCGCAGGCGGTTTCCGACGGTCGAGGATTTGCGCAAGGGGGCTGAGCGGCGCGTGCCGTCCCTTGGCTATGAGACGGTCGCGGGCGGGGCAGGGCAGAATCTCGGGGTGAAGCGAAACGCCGATGCGCTTGACGCTGTCGAAATGGTGCCGCGCGTCGGCGATGATCGCGGGCCGGTTTCGACCGATGTGGAGTTGTTCGGCCGCCATTATGCGGCGCCGATTGGCGTGGCGCCGATGGGACTGCAAAGCGTGTTCTGGCCGGGCGCGGAGCGTCTTCTGGCTCGCGCGGCCCAGCGTGCGCGCATTCCCTATACAGCTGGCACGGTCAGCGGCGTTACGCTCGAAGAACTGGCGGCCATTGCACCGGACGTCACCTGGTTTCAACTCTATCGGTTGGCGAAGGACGATCACAAGGTCGGTTTCGATCTTGTTCGCCGCGCGCAGGATGCCGGAATTCATGTGCTTGTCGTCACGGTCGATACGCCGGGACGTGCGAAGCGTCCGGGAGAATTGCGCAATGGCCTGACGCTGCCCTATCGCCCGACTTTCCGCACGATCCGGCAGGCAGCGGTGTCGCCCGGCTGGTTGTCGGCGCTGATGCGCACGGGTCAGCCGAGCTTTCCATGCCTCGCGCCCTATTGCGGCCCGAACCCCAGCAAGTCCGACATCGCCTGGTTCGCACAGAACGAGGTCGGTGGCGCGCTGACGTTCGAAGAGCTGAAGCGCTATCGCGATGTTTGGAAAGGTCCGATGGTGATCAAGGGTGTCATGCATCCGGCCGACGCCGCGAAGGCCGTGGCGATCGGTCTCGACGGCATCCAGGTTTCCAATCATGGCGGCCGCCAACTGGAAGCCGCGCCGGCGGTGATCGATGTGTTGCCGGCGATTGCGCGCGCAGTCGGAAGCAAGGCGACCGTTCTCTTTGACGGCGGCATCCGATCCGGTCTCGATGTGGTGCGGACGATTGCCCTGGGTGCGAAGGCGGCTTTTGCGGGCCGGGCGTTCCTTTACGGTGTGGGGGCCATCGGGACCGAAGGGGCCGATTACGTCACCGAAATGTTCGCTCAGGAGATCGGCGTTGCGATGCGGCAGCTGGGCGCCCCGAATTTTGCGGCTGTCCACGATCTGACGGTTCGTCATCCCGGTGCTTTGCAATTCTGACCTGCAGTCCTGACCTGCTCGGGCTGCACTGGCTAACATTCAGAAACGCCGATATGTAGGGCCACCTTGCCGGGGACCTTGCGACATGTCGGTCATTGCCGAGAGCGCGAACCATTTGATCGACGACAGGCTGGCGCGCCGCAACGCGATGGTACTGGCGGTGACCCAGGCGCTGGCCGGCGGCAACAATACGATTATGCTGGCGACCGGTGCCATTGTCGGTGCGACGATCGCACCGGACAAGACACTGGCGACGGTTCCGATCACCGTCTATGTGCTGGGTTTGTGGCTCGGGACGTTGCCGGTGGGAGCGCTGGCCCGCCGTTACGGGCGGCGTACCGCTTTCCAGATCGGAACGATCTGCGGGATTTTGACCGGTATCGTCTGCTCGATTGCGGTGCTGCAGGGGTCGTTCGGGCTGTTCAATGTCGGTGCGCTGTTGTCCGGCTTCTACGCCGCGGCGCATCAGGCCTACCGTTTTGCCGCCGCCGATACCGCCAGCGAAGCCTTCCGCCCCAAGGCCATCTCCTATGTGCTGATCGGCGGAATTTTTGCGGCCATCATCGGCCCGCAAATCGTGATCGTGACCAAGGATCTGTGGTCGCCCTACATGTTCGCGGCAACTTATGTGGCGCAGGCGGGTATCGCCGCGCTCGCCGGATTGACGCTGATCCTGCTGAAAATTCCGATGCCGCCGGTCATGTCCAAAAGCCAATCGGGGCGGCCGATTTCGGTGATCGCACGGCAACCGAAATTCATCGTTGCCGTGGCCTGCGGCATTGCCAGCTACGCCATGATGAACATGGTGATGACGGCAGCGCCGCTCGCCATGATCGAATGCAGCCACACCGTGACCGATGCCGCGCTTGGACTGCAATGGCATGTGCTCGGCATGTACGCGCCGAGTTTCTTCACCGGCACGCTGATCGCACGCTTCGGTGTTGAGCGGGTGATTGGCGCAGGCTTTGTCCTGCTGATTGTGAGCGCGGCGATCAGCATTGCCGGCATCACGCTCTGGCATTTCTGGGCCGGTCTCGTGCTGCTGGGCATGGGCTGGAATTTCGGTTTCATCGGCGCGACCGCACTGGTGACGCAGACGCATCGCCCGGAAGAACGCACGCGCGTGCAGAGCTTCAACGACTTCCTCGTCTTCGGTTCGATGGCGATCGGTTCGTTCGGCTCCGGCAAGGTGCTGGCCTTGTTCGGCTGGGCCGCTGTGAACCAGATCGTTTTCCCGGTCGTGCTGACGGCGGGCGCGATGCTGCTCTGGCTGGTGTTGCGCGAGCGTAAAACCGCTTAAACGGTCGATATGTTGCAGGTACTCTTGCGAGAGAAACGGCGGCGGCGCATGGTGCGTCCGGCTGCCGGGCCGTCATGATGAGAGTTCTTTCCATGCGCAGATTTGCTGCCGGTTTTACCGCAGTTTTTGCTTTTGCCGTCGCCGCCTGGCCGGCTCAGAGTCAGACCTATCCCAGCCGCCCGATCACGATCATCGTGCCTTACGCCGCTGGCGGCAGCGTCGATGCTGTGGCGCGCGTGGTCGTGGACCGGATGGCCACCAAGCTCGGCACCAACATTGTGATCGAGAATGTCGCAGGAGCAGGCGGCATCATCGGCACGACACGCGCGGCGCGTGCGGAGGCGGATGGCTACACGCTCCTGTTCTCGGTCGAGAGCACGATGGTCATCGCCAAGCTCGTCTCGCCCAGCCTCGTGCAGTACGACACCGCGCGGGACTTTCAGCCGATCTCCATGGTCGGCTCGTCGCCGCTGGTCCTGCTCGGCCGAAAAGACTTTCCGGCGAACAACCTCGCCGAACTGATGAAGCTGCTGAAGGACAATCCGGGCAAGTACAACTACGCCAGTTCCGGCGTTGGCACTTCGCTGCATCTCGCCGGCGAAATGATCAACGCCGAGGGCAAGGTGAAGATGGTCCACGTGCCCTACAAGGTCGGCGCGCAAATCCCGACCGACCTGATGGGTAACCAGATCGATCTGGCCGTGCTACCGCCGGTCATGGCGATGCAGAATGTGCGCTCCGGCAACATCAAGGCGTTTGGCATCACCGAGCCGGAGCCTTCGCCGCTCACGCCGGGTGTGCCGAGCCTTGCGGACGCTCCCGAATTGAAGAATGTCAGCGTCACGGTCTGGTTCGGGCTGTTCGCGCCGATCAAGACCGACCCGGCCATTGTTGCGAAACTGCATGAGGCTTTGGCGTCGGTCGTCAAGGAGCCCGCTGTCGTAGAAAAGCTTGCGGCTTCAAGCGTCAGCGCCGTCGGCAGTTCGCCGAAGGAGTTCGCCGACTTTCTTGCCGCCGAGACGGCGAAATTCTCGGCGCTTGTGAAGGCCGCGAACATCAAGGCCGAATAGGGTATCTGTTCGCATGTTTGAGCCGATTGAGTTCGCGATCCGCAAACGGGCGATCGATGCTGCGCAAGGCCGCGCGCCGTTTGATCTCCTGTTGCGGGGCGCGCGGGTCGCCGATATCGCGACGATGGAAATCCGCGAGGCCGATATCGGCATCGTCGGTCCGATGATTGCAAGCGTGCATGCGCGGGGTGCTTTCAACGACGCAAAGAAGACGCACGATCTTGCCGGACTAATCATGACGCCCGGTTTCATCGACGGCCATGTGCATGTCGAGTCATCGCACATGCTGCCGCATCACTATGCGTCTGTAGTCGTGCCGCAGGGGACGACCACGATCTTCTGGGATCCGCATGAGCTTGCCAATGTGATCGGCCTCGACGGCATTCGCTATGCTGTGGCTGTGACACGAAACCTGCCATTACGCTTCATCGTCCAGGCCTCGTCGTGTGTTCCCGCGGCACCAGGGCTTGAGATATCGGGCGCCGACTTCAAGGCCGATGAAATCCGCGAACTGATGTCCTGGCCGGATGTCGCCGGTCTTGCCGAAGTCATGGACATGCGTGCTGTGTTGGAAGCGCAGCCGCGGATGATGGGGATTCTCGAAGCCGCGAATGCGTCAGGAAAGATCATCGAAGGCCATGCACGTGGGCTCAGCGGGCCCGGATTGGCCGCGTATCTTTCTGCCGGCATCTCGGCCGATCATGAGATCACCTCCGGCGAGGATGCGCTGGAGAAACTGCGCGCTGGCTTTACGGTCGAAATCCGTGGCTCGCATGACTATCTGCTGCCGGATGTCGTGAAAGCGATCAATACACTGCCGGTGATCCCGACCAATCTGACGGTCTGCACCGACGACGTGTTCCCCGATTATCTGGTGGAGCATGGCGGCGTCAACGACGTGCTGCGCCGACTGATCCGCTACGGCCTCGATCCGCTGCAGGCGATCCGTTGCGCGACGATCAACAATGCCATTCGCCTGCGTCGTGACGATCTGGGTCTTGTTGCGGCTGGCCGCAGAGCCGATCTCGTTGCGTTGTCTGATCTTAGTGAAGTGAAGATTGAGTCCGTCTATGCGAACGGGCGTCACGTCGCAAAAAACGGACGCATGATCGAGCCCGTTCCTGCCTATGCTCCGCCGCTCGATGACACGATGAAAGTTGACACACTGTCTGCCGACGACTTCCGTGTGCGCGTGCCGAGTGTCACCAACGGACGCGCCGTGCTGCAGACGATCAAGGGCGCGCGCTTCAATTCCTGGAGTGAAGTCGAGGTCGACATACGCGACGGTTTTGCGGTCGTGCCGCCCGAACTCAGCATCATGGCGATCGTGCATCGCCATGGCCGCAACGATCCCAAGCCGCAGGTTGCCATCATTGAAGGATGGGAGAGGTGGCGGGGTGCTTTCGCCACGTCCTATTCGCACGACTCGCATAACCTCATCCTTTATGGCCATGACCCCGCAGAGCTGGCGCTTGCCGCCAACACGGTCATTGGTATGAAGGGCGGCACGGCTGTCGTGAAGAACGGCGAAGTGGCTGCCTCACTCGCTTATCCAGTTGCTGGCATGCTGTCGCTGGAGGGACCGGAGGAGGTCGCGCGTGTGCACAAGCGGATCGTCGAAGTGGCCGGAGAGATATGCACCTGGAGGCCGCCTTACCGCACCTTCAAGGCGCTGAGCGGCCAATCGCTCGCCTGCAATCCCGGCCCGCACCTAACCGATCTTGGACTGACGGATGGGACGACCAAGGAAATACGCCCGACCTTGATCCGCGCGCTCTGAAGTTCAGGTCAAAAGGTTCTGTGAGAAACAGACCACACGGCCAAGAAAGCCAATGAAACCCGATGAAACCGGCACTATCGCTGGTTGCTTTGGTTAACCCTTTTTGGCAATGTCCGCGCGCTTTTGTGGTCGAGCGGAGGCGATTCTGCGCGCCCGGCCGCAATGAAGCAAAAAGCCAAGCAGGAGGAAATGCTGGCTCCTTAAAACCAAAAAAATGTGGGGTCTACCAATGACAGCTTTGTGGGTGATCATCGCCTGCGGTTTGCTCGCCGTTTTATACGGCATTTGGGCGACGATGTCGGTGATGAAGGCCGATGCCGGTTCCGCCAAAATGCAGGAGATCGCCGCCGCCGTCCGTGAGGGCGCGCAGGCCTATCTGAAACGCCAGTATGCTACCATTGGCATCGTCGGCGTCGTTATCTTTGTGATCGTCGGCTATCTGCTCGGCTGGTTGGTCGCGATCGGCTTTGCGGTCGGCGCGATCCTGTCGGGTGTGGCCGGCTTCATCGGCATGAACGTGTCGGTCCGTGCCAACGTGCGCACGGCGCAGGCCGCGGTGAGTTCGCTGGCTGGCGGTCTCGATATCGCCTTCAAGGCAGGTGCCATTACCGGGATGCTGGTTGCCGGCCTCGCGCTGCTCGGTGTTGCGGTCTATTACATGATCCTCACGGGCCCGCTCGCACTGGCCCCGAATAGCCGCATCGTGGTCGACGCGCTGGTCGCGCTTGGCTTCGGCGCCTCGCTGATCTCGATCTTCGCCCGTCTCGGCGGCGGCATCTTCACCAAGGGTGCGGACGTCGGCGGCGACCTCGTGGGCAAGGTGGAAGCCGGCATTCCGGAAGACGATCCGCGTAACCCGGCGACGATCGCAGACAACGTTGGCGACAACGTCGGTGACTGTGCCGGCATGGCGGCCGATTTGTTCGAGACCTATGCGGTGACGGCTGTCGCCACCATGGTGCTCTCGGCGATCTTCTTCGCTGGTCAGCCGGTGCTGAGCTCGATGATGATCTATCCGCTCGCCATCGGCGCGGTGTGCATCATCACCTCGATCATTGGCACCTTCTTTGTGAAACTCGGCGCCAACCAGTCGATCATGGGGGCCCTCTACAAAGGTCTGATCGCTACCGGCGTCCTGTCGCTGGTCGGCATCGCCATCGTGACCCATCTGATGCTCGGCTTCGGCACGCCGCTGAAGACCGGCGGAGGCGTGGCCTTCACCTCGACGGCGCTGTTCATGTGCGGCATCGTCGGTCTGGCCGTCACCGGCCTGATCATTTGGATCACGGAATACTACACCGGCACCAACTTCCGCCCGGTGAAGTCGATCGCCGAAGCTTCGGTGACCGGTCACGGCACCAACGTGATCCAAGGCCTCGCGATTTCGATGGAATCGACGGCCCTTCCGGCGATCGTCATCATCGCCGGTATCCTGATCACATACGGTCTGGCGGGTCTGTTCGGCATCGCCATCGCGACCACTACAATGCTGGCTCTGGCCGGCATGATCGTCGCGCTCGACGCCTTCGGTCCGGTTACCGACAATGCCGGCGGCATTGCCGAGATGGCCGGTCTGCCGAAGGAAGTGCGCAAGTCGACCGACGCTCTCGACGCGGTCGGCAACACCACCAAGGCGGTGACCAAGGGTTACGCGATCGGATCGGCGGGCCTCGGCGCGCTGGTGCTGTTCGCGGCCTATAACGAAGACCTGAAGTACTTCATCGCGGCGAAAAATCCTTACTTCGTTGGCGTTGCGCCGGACTTCTCGCTGAACAACCCCTACGTCGTGGTCGGCCTGCTGTTCGGCGGCCTGCTGCCGTATCTGTTCGGCGCGATGGGCATGACCGCAGTGGGGCGTGCCGCGTCCGCGATCGTCGAGGAAGTGCGCCGTCAGTTCCGCGAGAAGCCGGGCATCATGAAGGGAACCGACAAGCCGGATTACGGCAAGGCGGTGGACCTTCTGACCAAGGCTGCGATCAAGGAAATGATCATTCCGTCGCTGCTGCCGGTGCTGTCGCCGATCGTCGTTTACTTCGCGATCTACTTCATTGCGGCAAAGACCCCGTACTTCGTCGGCGTCAATCCGGACTTCTCGCTGAATAATCCTTACGTCGTGGTCGGTCTGCTGTTCGGCGGCCTGCTGCCGTATCTGTTCGGCGCGATGGGCATGACCGCAGTGGGGCGTGCCGCGTCCGCGATCGTCGAGGAAGTGCGCCGTCAGTTCCGCGA
>JAFAFP010000103.1 GCA_023423415.1 Pseudomonadota bacterium
CTACGTCACTGGGCCCGCGCGCCTCCGGGGAGAAGCCGCGAACGCGTCGCAGCTTTTCTTCCGAGGCGCGCGGCGGGGCCGATCGCAAGGCTCTGCCAAGGGCGTCTCGCAAACGCCCTGGCGCCTCCCGGCGCTCCATTCCTCATCTGAGGAAGAGGAAAAAGGGGGCAGGCGTCCTCCGCGCCTCAAACAACAGGAGCGCGAAGCCATGCGCGTTGCGGAAAGAAACGATCCAAAAAGGTCTGCGATCCCACAGACAGTGTTCATTGCCGTGTCAGGGGCGGAGGCGCGAGTCCAGGCCGGCTATTTTTTCAAGCCCTGTGCTGAAACTTTTTCCAGCACTTGCTGCAGCAAGCCCTCAAGAGATTTGATCTGGCGCACGAGTTCAAGCGCCTCGCCCGGCGGCACGCCCCCCTCTTCCTTGTTCTTTGCGACGGCGTTCTTTGCCTTTCGCAGTTGCAGAAACAGCTCGACAACGCTTCCGCTCACGTAGCCTTTGTCTTGAAGCTGCTGGAGCACTTCGTTGAGCGTGCGGTTTGGTCTGCCTTCCGGAATCTGGGCGCGAATTTGAAGCAGAACCGCCTCAAGCTGCTTGAATGCTTCAATAACCGCAGCTTCGGGAAAGCGCTTTGTGAGCTCGAGTATGGTCGAGTCAAGTTCCAGGTGAGTGGATTTATTCGTCGTTTGCTCCGCGGCTACCTGCTCGGCCACCTCACGAACATGTTCGATTTGTTCGGAGAGCTCGACATCCACGCCCGCCGCTTTCAATTTTCTGATCTTCGGCAGAATGCCCCGAATCTCTTTTCTGAAATTGACAAGAACAAAGAGAACCAGCACCGGCCAGACAAACGTCGCGCTCATGCTCGCGACAAATTGCTTCCAATCCACCGTCAGCCCCGGAATGAAGACAGTTCAAGCACTTTGAATTTCTTATCGTTGCAGAAGCGCATTGTCCATGAGGTGGCGAATTGATGCGAACAACGACCAGCACTCAGGAAGGGGGTTACACCGCTCAACCAGCGCGACTGTTCTCCTGATACGCCGCCCATGCTGCCACTGACGTCACCATCTCTTCCGCGCGTATGGGATCGTTGGCAAAGCCGCCAAGCTCAGACAATCGCAGCACACCGCAGATCAGCTTGACCCGTTGCAGGTCGATGGAACGGCCGGTCAGCCGCTCGTACTCGATTGCAAGCCGCTCGACGAAATCCGGTGCAATCCAGCTTGGCTGGATGAACTCCTTGTGCAGATCGCCAAATCCTGAATCGCCAAAGTCATAGATGCCGTTCAGAAGCTCCGCGTCATGATCGAAGGCCATGTTCCAGCCGTGGCTGTCGAAATGGCCGTACGTCATGCCGTGCGGATCGTCGTCGAGTTCCTGCCACGCTGCGATCGTACGCTCGGCATAGCCGTGCAGCGCCTGCGGCAGCAGCGGCCATGCCTCCCGCAGGATCTCATCCGGCGGCAACCACGATCCGATCGGGCCAGCGCCGGCGTCCGTCATCGCCGTATGATCCAGCGCATGCAGCTCGGAAAAGAACAACGCGACATCCGCCGCGAGCCGTTCGCGCGCTTTCAGCGGCAATCGCTCATAGTGTGCCGCCAGCAGGTGCTCGCCCTTGAGCTTCGCGTGACATGAAAATAGCGGCGGGCCGGCATGAAGCTGCTGATCCGGCAGGGGCATCGTCACATTGGGACGTACCGCCGCAAGTATTCTGGCCTCGGCTTTCAGCCGCGTTTCGGCCTCGGCATGACGCGGGAATTTGAAGATCAGGCGATCATCGACATCGACCGCAAAACTGTCCCAGCCGATGGTGTGGAGACTGAAGCGGGACGATTGGAGGTCAGGGAAGGAGGCAACAATCGCTGTGCGCAATTCGGTGAGATCGGAGTCCATCGCGGTGACGTAAAGGAGGGTCGCGGGCAGTTCAACCGATCCCGTGTTTGTGGGACGATCTGGCACAGATGAGCTTCACGACTTCCGCGCCGTCAATAACCGCAGTGATTATGGCGTATCCCGATGGCCGTTGCCGACAGCATGGCCGGCCCATCTCGCAGGGAGAACGGTCGCATAACACTTGACAACGCAAGATCGCGCTCTAAAGGCTGCCACCGTATCTTTTTACACAGATGGCGGAGGGGCCAATGCCTTACACATTCGAGATCTACAAGGACAAGAAGGAAGAGTTTCGCGTCCGCTTCGTTGCGAAGAACGGCGAGAAGATGTTTTCGTCCGAAGGCTATTCGTCGAAGGTTGCAGCCAAGAACGCGATCAAGTCGATCCTGAAGAACGGCCCGACGGCCGAAGTGCTCGACAACACCAAGGCCGCGAAGAAGGCTCCGGTGGCGGCTGCGAAGAAGCGCAAGTAAGCGCTTCATTACGATTTTGCATTGATATGGCCCGCCGATAAGGCGGGTCATGTCATTTGCGGCGCAGCGCTTAGAAGCCCCAGTAAGGCAGCGCCCGCCAATAATCGTGGATGCGGCGGCCGCGCTTCAGATCGGTCCAGTCCCAGGCCTCCGGCGAGGTGAATTTCGGCGCCTCTTTCAGGTGCTCGTCGCTGACATCGAGTTCGTAGCCGCCGAGCCGGTCGTTGTATGTGAACAGGCACCAGGGCAGCGGATAGTAATCATGCCCTGCACCCATGAAGCCGCCGGCGCTCACCACCACATAGGCAATGCGGCCGCTGACCTTGTCGATCATCATGTGCTCGATGCGGCCGATCTTGTCGCCGTTAAGACGATAGACATTGCCGCCCTGAATTTTCGCTGACGAGATCAACGCGGCCTGCTCGAAAGCATCGTTCTTCCTGTCCGCATGCATGAATGCGATTGTCATGATGGCCCCCTTGAACATACCGCCGCGCCGATACTGCATCGGTTTCTGCGCCATGCGGAGGTATCGACGGCGGCGGCGTTCTTGCAGAACCACCGGCACACAGAAGAGTTCCAGACAGCATGCGGCGGTAATTCGATAAGTTGGCGTGCAACCTCGTTCGTGGATGAGGCTGCACATCCGCGTTTCACGCGCGCTGGATTATTGCGCTGTGACGCCGACGACTTTGGTGACGAAGTCGGTCTGCTGGCCGGTGACCGGGTTAATTCTCAGTTCTGCACGCCGCACGCTCGCTTCCACGACGATGCGGGTACTCGCCATGCCGTGCGTCTTCACCAGACCGAACAACGTGGCCGCGTTGCTCGGGTGCAGCCGCACGCAGCCTTTGGACGCGCGCTGGCCGAGCCGGCTCACCTGATTGGTGCCGTGAATAGCGTAGTTGCCATGGAAGAAGATCGCGTGGGGCATCGGCGCCCAGTTATAGAGGCGCGAGTGCCAGACGCGCTCCATGCGCTGCGGTCTGTAAGCGCCGCGCGGCGGTCCGCCGGCAAGGCCGGTAGAGATAACGAAATGATGACGCGGCTCACCATTCACGAAGACGTGCATGCGCTGTGCGGACTTGTCGATGCGTACCAGGATTGCGGCCTCGCCCACGGTTGCCGTGAATAAGACGCAAAGAATGGCGATGCCCAACCGGCGCATGACACCTTCCGAACCTTAGCTGACATGGCGCACGTGAACGCCTTCCAGACTCACATGAAGTATGCGATTTCGATGTATGCAGTCTTGGCTCGAAAGAGTAGTCCCGAAGGATCAAGGCCAATGAAGGCGCTCCGGCTCGCTTTGGCTATCGGCGCAGTCGCATGGCTCTCCACAGCGGCCGCCGCGCAGGATCGCGGTACGCTCAATCCCAAACCGCTGCCGCCGCTGGCCAATCCGAACGATCCGGCGACACCCGCGAAGGAACTTTTCGGCCGCAAGCCGGCTCCAGCGAACCTGCAGGCGCGTGCCATCGGTTTCTATACCCGCGGCTGTCTCGCTGGTGGCGTCGCCCTGCCGGTGAACGGCCAGAACTGGCAAGTCATGCGGCTGTCGCGCAATCGCAACTGGGGCCATCCCAACCTGATCGATTTCCTTGAACGTCTCGCCAGCAAGGCGCCGAAAGTCGGCTGGAATGGACTTCTGGTCGGCGATCTGGCGCAGGCCCGCGGCGGTCCGATGCTGACAGGCCATGCCAGCCACCAGGTCGGACTCGACGCCGACATCTGGCTGACGCCGATGCCGAAGCGCGAACTCACCCGGCAGGAACGCGAAGAAATATCGGCCACAATGGTGGTGCGAGCGGATCGACTTGATGTCGATCCAAAAGTCTGGACGCCAGGCCATCTCGGCATCCTTCGCGCCGCCGCTCAGGACTCTGCGGTTGAACGCGTGCTGGTGAATGCCGCGATCAAGAAAGCGCTGTGCCGCGAAGCCACCGGCAATCGTTCCTGGCTGAGCAAGATCCGTCCTGTCTATGGGCACGACTATCATTTCCACGTACGGATCGGCTGCCCGAAAGACAGTCCGACCTGCAAACCGCAGGATGCAACACCCGATAGTGACGGCTGCGGCGAAGAACTCGCCTATTGGTTCCAGCCCAAGATCCTGTTCCCGCCGCCACCACCGCCGCCTGATCCGAACAAGCCGCGCAAATACACGACGATGAAGGATCTGCCGCAGGAATGCCGGCAGGTGCTGGTGGCGCAGTAAAGTTTGCACAAGTTAGTCATGGCCGAGCTTGACCCGGCCATCCATCAAACAAAGACGATGGATGCGCGGGTCAAGCCCGCGCATAACGGCAACCAACTAAATCGGCAGCACGTTGGTATATTTCACCTGCTCAAGCGCGAAACTCGATTCGATCGAGGCAATCCCATCCAGCCGCGTCAGCTTCTGTTTCAGAAACTGCTCGTAAGCCGAGAGATCCGCGACGACGACGCGCAGCAGATAATCGCGCGGCCCGGTCATCAGATAGCACTCCAGCACTTCCGGCCAGCGCGCGATCGCCTTGCCAAACTTGTTCAGCGCATCCTCACGCTGGCTTTCCAGCTTGATGGACACGAACACGCTCACCGGCAACCCGACATTCTGCTGACTCAGCACAGCGACATAGCGCGAGATAATCCCGGCCTTTTCCATGATGCGGACCCGCCGCAGGCACGGTGACGGCGACAGCCCAACCTTCTCCGACAGATCGGCAAGACTCATGCGTCCGTCCTGCTGCAGCAGGGCGAGAATCTTGCGGTCGATCTCATCCAGACGATTTTGCATCGAATCACCAATTTTCACATTAAAATTAGAAGAATATACCATCGTTGGTCAACATGTTGGCTGATTTTGCACACCCCTGCCAAAGGCTTCGTGCGACACCTATGTCATTCCCGATGACCCGCTTGAGGATCGCGCCATGCAGCCGTCCCGCCTCGACATCCTGTCCGAACTGGAAAAGAAGGTTCTGTGGCTCGCAAGCTGGACGATCCACAATGCCAATCACATCCGCGAGAACGTCGATGGCCTGAAGGTTGGCGGCCATCAGGCGTCGTCAGCGTCGCTCGCAACGATCATGACCGCACTCTATTTCGATGCGCTGCGTCCGCAGGATCGCGTCGCGGTGAAGCCACATGCCTCGCCGATCTTTCACGCCATTCAGTACCTGCTGGGCAAGCAGACGCGCGAAAAGCTTGAAAACTTTCGCGGTTACAAGGGCGCGCAAAGCTATCCCTCGCGCACCAAGGACACCGACGATGTCGATTTCTCGACCGGCTCGGTCGGCCTCGGCGTTGCTCAGACGCTGTTCTCGTCGCTGGTGCAGGATTACGTGCGCGCGCATGACTGGGCGAAGGACAAGCCGGAAGGCCGGATGATCGCACTGGTCGGCGATGCCGAACTCGACGAGGGCAATATCTTCGAGTCGATGCTCGACGGCTGGAAACAGGGCCTGCGCAATTGCTGGTGGATCATCGACTATAACCGGCAAAGCCTCGACGCTGTCGTGCGCGAAGGCCTGTGGGAGCGCTACGAGCAACTGTTCCGCAATTTCGGCTGGGATGTCGTCATCGTCAAATACGGTTCGTTGCAGCAGGCGGCGTTCCGCGAGCCCGGCGGCGAAAAGCTGCGCGCGTGGATCGACGCCTGCCCGAACCAGCTCTATTCCGCTTTGGTGTTTCAGGGGGGCGCCGCCTGGCGCAAGCGGCTGCTTGATGAGATCGGCGATCAGGGCGACGTCACGGCGCTGATCGAGCGGCGCAACGATGACGAGCTGGCGCGGCTGATGAACAATCTCGGCGGCCACGACTTGCCCACCTTGACTCAAGCCTTTGCCAAGATCGATCACGACCGGCCGGTCTGCTTCATCTGCTACACGGTGAAAGGGTTCGGCTTGCCTATGGCCGGACACAAGGACAATCATGCCGGGCTGATGACGCCCGCGCAGATGGAGACATTTCGCGCGCATAACAATGTGCGGCCAGGCCATGAATGGGACCCGTTCGAGGGCCTGACTTTACCGGCTCCGACGTTACAGAGCTTCCTGAGCAAGGCCCCGTTCGCGCAACGCAAGCCGCAAGCGCTCGCACCACACCTTGTCATTCCCGACACGCTGCCGGTCGCCATCCAGCCGACCATGTCCACACAGGCCGGCTTCGGCGCCCTGATGAACGAAATCGGCAAAGCGAAGGACGATTACACATCGCGCATCGTTACGACGTCGCCGGACGTGACCGTCTCGACCAATCTCGGCGGATGGGTGAACCGTCGCGGTCTATTCGGGCGCAATGCGGTGTCCGATACGTTCAAGAACGAACGCATTCCCTCCACCTTCGCGTGGGAGTTCTCGCCGAAGGGACAGCATATCGAACTCGGCATCGCCGAGATGAACCTGTTCATCCTGCTGTCCGCTCTTGGCCTGTCGCATTCCATCAATGGCGAGCGTCTGCTGCCGATCGGCACGCTATACGATCCGTTCATCGCGCGCGGGCTCGATGCTTTGAATTACGCCTGTTACCAGGACGCCCGCTTCATCGTCGTTGCGACGCCATCGGGCATTACGCTCGCACCGGAAGGCGGCGCACATCAATCGATCGCACAGCCGCTGATCGGCATGGCACAGGATGGCCTCGCCTCGTTTGAACCCGCCTTTGTTGACGAGCTTGCCGTCATCATGCGCTTTGCGCTCGATTACATACAAAAGAATGGCGATGACGCTGCATCCGAGCGCAACTGGTTGCGCGACGAAATCGGCGGCTCCGTCTATCTCCGGCTTTCAACGCGGCCAATAGAACAGCCGCAGCGGCCCATGACTGATGATCTGCGTCAGTCGATCGTCGATGGTGCTTACTGGCTGCGCAAACCGGGACCGAATGCTGAAGTGATCGTCGCCTATACCGGCGCAATTGCACCGGAAGCGATCGAAGCGATCGGACTGATGGCGGAAGACCGCCGCGATATTGGCCTGCTCGCTGTCACATCGGCTGATCGTCTCAATGCCGGATGGACAGCGGCGCAACGGGCCCGCGAGCGCGGCCTTGTGCATGCACGCTCGCATATTGAGCGGCTGCTCGATGACGTGCCGATGCATGCCGGCATCGTCACCGTGCTGGACGGACATCCGGCGACATTGTCATGGCTCGGTGCGGTGCACGGCCATCGCGTGCGCGGGCTCGGCGTCGAGCATTTCGGCCAGACTGGCTCGCTGCCCGATCTCTACCGGCATTACGGCATTGACGCCAATGCGATCATCGCTGCCGCGCAGGCGCTGACGGCGGGTCGGCCGATCCGTTACCTCAAAGCGCTTCCGTAACTCAGCGCCTGAACAGCAGATACGTGACCACCCCCTGGATGAGGGCCGTTGCGAACACGATCACGAATGCGGTCGCCGCAATGGCAAGCGCGTAAGTTAGAACCTTGTTCCGCGGCGCACCCATCAGGGGATGCACGCCGGTCCACAGCAGCCGTATGGCGTAGAGACCGAGGAGGGTGAGGAATCTCAGGTCGGGAAAGACAAGCACAATTCCGATCAGCCAGACCGGCGTGAAGGAATAGGCCGAAAGCTTCAAGGCGTTAGCGAAGTGCCGCTGCGCTCCGAAGAACGGTGCCATAACATCAATTCCCAGCGCGGTCAGATAAACGATGGCAAAGGAAAACAGATAGCTGACAAGAGCCTTCAGAAGGCCGATCCAGATCGGATCGTGAAATCTGCCGATCGATACCGACGTGCCGACAAATGTCGATCCGATGAAGCTGGCAATCGCTGGAATGGCGGCCAGCACCGCAACATATCCAAGCAGCACCCGCAAAGGCCCTGCCTGCTCCGCCGCAATCAGCGGCCATTCAGAGCGCGGCTCCAGTATGATGTTCTTGATGCGCGCGAGCAGTGGCGGCATGCGGCGGGTCTTTCGTCGAATCGCGAGGGCTTTCTGGATAGGGTATCGCGCGAGGAACTGCTTCTGCAATGAATGAGGGTTTATCTCGGCTTCGATCTGAGGAATTCTGGCCGTAATCGATCTAACGTGCATCCTCGCGGATCATCATCGCACCCTTCTCCGCAATCATCATGGTCGGTGAATTGGTATTGCCCGACGTGATCGTCGGCATCACTGAGGCGTCGATCACTCGCACGTTCTCAATCCCAATCAGACGCAGGCGCTCATCCACCACCGTCATGACGTCATCCTTGCGGCCCATCTTCGCCGTGCCAACGGGATGGAAGATCGTGGTTCCGATATCGCCTGCGGCTTTCGCCAGTGCGGCATCATCGTCATCCCGAAGTTGTTCGCCCGGCAGATATTCCACTGGCTTGAATGCCTGTAACGCCGGCTGGGCCACGACCCTCCGCGCGACGCGGATGGAATCGACGGCCACCTGACGATCCTCGTCGGTTGAAAGATAATTCGGCTGGATCATCGGCTTGTCGGCAGGATCGACCGAGCGGAGCCGCACCTGACCGCGACTGGTCGGGCGCAGGTTCGCGACACTCGTGGTGAAGGCCGGAAAGTCATGCAGCGGATCGCCGAATTTATCGAGCGACAGTGGCTGCACATGGAACTGGATGTTGGGCCGCTCCTGATGCGGATCAGAACGCGTGAATGCCCCGAGCTGTGACGGCGCCATTGTCAGTGGCCCGCGACGCCGCAGCGCATAATCGATGCCCATCAACGCACGATTGATCAGCGACTTGTAGGTCTCGTTCAGCGTCTTCACGCCGGTGACCTTGTGGATCAGCCGCAATTGCAGATGATCCTGCAGGTTCTCGCCGACGCCTAGCTTGTCCAGCACCGGCGCGATACCAAGATCGGCAAGATGCGATGCGGGCCCAATACCAGACAACTGCAACAACTGTGGTGAGCCGATCGCGCCGGACGACAGGATCACTTCGCCGCGACAGCGCGCGAACTTCGTCTCGTCATTCTGGTGGAAGCGGACGCCCGTAGCGCGTTTGCCGTCGAATTCAATGCGTTCGGCAAGGCAACCTGTCTCCACGCGAAGATTGGCGCGGTTGAGCGCCGGCCTGAGAAATCCGCGCGCCGATGACCAGCGGCGTCCCATCTTCTGATTGACGTGGAAATAGCCGCAGCCTTCGTTGTCGCCGGTGTTGAAATCGTCGCAACTCGGAATGCCGGCCTGAGCTGCAGCGTCGCGAAAGGCATCGGTGATGTCCCAGCGCAGACGCGGATATTCCACGCGCCATTCGCCGCCAACGCCGTGATGTTCGCCGGCACCGAGGAAATGATCGACCTGCTTGCGAAACAGCGGCTTCACATCGTCCCAACTCCAGCCAGCCAAACCGAGCTGCCGCCAATGATCGTAATCGCCCGCTTGTCCGCGCATATAGATCATGGCGTTGATGGCGGATGACCCGCCCAGCACCTTGCCGCGCGGATAGGCAAGACTGCGGCCATTCAGGCCGGGCACTGGTTCGGTTCTGAACATCCAGTCCGACCGCGGATTGCCGATGGCGAACAGGTAGCCGACCGGAATATGAAGCCAGATCCAGTTGTCGCGTCCGCCGGCCTCCAGCAGCAGCACTTTCTTTGCCGGATTGGCGGACAGGCGATTGGCCAGCACGCAGCCTGCCGAACCCGCACCGACGATGATGTAGTCGTATTCGCCCTCGATCGGCGCCGGCGCGTTCATTGGTTCTCCCTATCAAAGCCTTCCCGCTTATGCGGGTTTCTTTTGCGACGCTATGCCAAATCTTACGGCTATCTTGGCAAACGCCGGAAGGTTGCTAAAGTCCGCTCGCGATCCGGCGGCGCTGCGCGCGCAACCGGCCCAGGACGGGACGGCGGTTCCAGAATTCATCGCATCCGACATTGTCTATTGCTCGTCCCCGGCGTGGCGCGCCCACAAGCCGGCGGCATGTTTGGAGAACCGCCATGTTGAGACGCTCCTTCAATCTCACCCTCTCCGCCGCACTGCTGGCCGGTGTGATCGGTCTCGCACCGCAACCGGCGGCTGCACAGGACAAGACCCTCACCGTCTTTGCCGCGGCCTCCATGAAGAATGCGCTCGACGACGTGAATGCGGCCTACACCAAGGCGACCGGCATCAATGTCGCCGCCAGCTATGCCGCAAGCTCGGCGCTGGCGCGCCAGATCGAACAGGGCGCCCCGGCCGATGCGTTCGTCTCCGCCGATCTGAAATGGATGGATTACGTCGCCGAGAAAAAGGCGATCAAGGACGGCACGCGCGTCAATCTGCTCGGCAACAAGCTGGTGCTGATCGCGCCGAAGGATTCAAAGATCGGCAATGTCACCATCGGTCAGGGCTTCGATCTCGCCAAACTGGCGGGTGACGGCCGCATCGCGACCGGCGATGTGAAGGCGGTGCCGGTCGGCCTCTACGCCAAGGCGGCCTTGGAGAAGCTCGGCGCGTGGCAGGCCGCAGAGCCCAAATTCGCGATGGCCGACAACGTCCGCGCAGCCTTGCTGCTGGTGTCGCGCGGAGAAGCTACGCTCGGCATCGTGTACGAAACCGACGCCAAGGTCGATCCCGGCGTGAAGATCATCGGCACCTTCCCCGATAATTCGCATGAACCCGTCACCTATCCGGTGGCAGCGACCGCCAATGCAAAACCGGAGGCCACCGGCTATCTCGAATTCCTACGCACCAAGGCGGCGAAAGATATTTTCGAGAAATACGGCTTCAGCTTTCTGATTCGTCCAGTGTCGTGATCTCGTGTCGGAACTGACACCTGAGGAATGGACAGCGATCCTACTTTCCTTGCGGGTCGCATTTGTCGCCACGCTGGTCGCGCTGCCCCTTGGCATCGCGACGGCGTGGCTGCTGGCGCGCAAGAGTTTCCCGGGCAAGGCACTGCTGGATGGGCTGATCGTGTTGCCACTGGTGGCGCCGCCAGTCGTCACTGGTTACCTGTTGCTGATCTCCTTTGGCCGGCGCGGTCCCATTGGTTCGTTCCTTGCCGAGCATTTCGGCATCGTGTTTTCGTTCCGCTGGACCGGCGCTGCGTTGGCATGCGGGATCATGGCGTTTCCGTTACTGGTGCGGCCAATCCGCCTGTCGTTCGAAGCGATCGACCGACGGCTTGAGGATGCAGCATCAACGCTCGGAGCCAACGCCTTTTGGCGTTTCGTCACGGTGACGCTGCCACTGGCGATGCCGGGCATCATCGCCGGCAGCATCCTGTGCTTCGCCAAAGCGCTCGGCGAATTCGGCGCGACGATCACCTTCGTCTCGAACATCCCCGGCGAAACGCAAACGATCTCGGCCGCGATCTATACCTACATGCAGGTGCCGGGCGGCGATGCCGCTGCGCTTCGGCTCGTGGTGATTGCGATCGTCATCGCGATGGTTGCGTTGCTGGCCTCCGAGCTTTTGGCGCGCCGCGCCACGCGACGCCTGCACGGAGAATGACCATGCTGACGGTCGATATCGAGAAACGCGTCGGCGATCTGAACCTCACGATGGCCTTCAAGAGCGAGGGGCTGGCCACCGGATTGTTCGGCCCCTCCGGCGCCGGAAAATCCACACTTGTGAATATGGTCGCCGGCCTTGTTCATCCCGATCGTGGACATATCGCGCTCAATGGTACGGCACTGTTCGATAGCCAGCGCGGCTTGAACGTGCCGGCGCATCTGCGGCGCATCGGTTATGTCTTCCAGGAAGGTCGGCTGTTTCCGCACATGACGGTGCGGAAAAATCTCGATTACGGGCGTTGGATGGCTGGCATTCCGACAGATCCAGCGCTGCTGGACCGGATCGTTGCCATGCTCGATATCGAGCCGCTGCTGGCGCGACGGCCGGGCAAGCTTTCCGGCGGCGAGCGCCAGCGCGTCGCGATCGGCCGCGCGCTGATGATGAAGCCGCGGCTTCTCCTGCTCGATGAGCCGCTCGCCTCGCTCGATCCGGCCCGCAAGGCCGAGATCATGCCGTATCTGATCCGGCTGCGCGACGAGGCAAGAATCCCGATGGTCTATGTCAGCCATTATGCGCGTGAGCTGCGACGTATTGCCAATGTGGTCGTGCGCGTAGAGGCAGGCCGCGTCACTGCATTCGGCGGCCCCAATATCCTGACACGCGCCGACGAGGAAGCCTTCGCCTGACAAGCCGCTTCGCGTAACATGCGGCATGTTCCCGCCGCAGCGCATCGTCTGCCTGACCGAAGAGACCGTGGAGACGCTGTATCTCCTTGGTGAGGATCACCGCATCGTCGGCGTTTCAGGTTACGCAGTACGCCCGCCGCAGGTGCGCAAGGAGAAACCACGCGTCTCCGCCTTCATCAGCGCCGATGTGCCGAAGATCCTGGCGCTCGAGCCAGACCTCATCCTGACATTCTCCGATCTGCAGGCTGACATTGTTGCGGCGTTGATCCGCGCTGGCGTTGCTGTTCATGCGTTCAACCAGCGCGACATTGCCGGGATCTTCGCAATGATCCGCACGCTCGGCGCACTCGTCGATGCGCGCGACAAGGCAGACGCGCTCACAACAAGGCTGCAAGAAAGGCTTGATGGCGGCCGCGCGACGGTGGCGCTGCACGAGCGAAGGCCTCGCATCTATTTCGAGGAATGGGACGAGCCGATGATTTCTGGCATCCGTTGGGTCTCGGAACTGATCGAGATTGCCGGCGGCGTCGATATCTTTGCCGAACTCTCGACGAAAAAAACCGCCACCGAACGCATCGTGACGCCGGAAGCGGTCATTGCTGCCGCGCCGGACATCATCATCGGCTCATGGTGCGGCAAGAAATTCGTGCGGGGTAAGCTCGCAGCGCGTCCAGGCTTCGACGCCATTCCGGCGGTCAGGAACAACTGGCTGCATGAAATCAAATCGCCTTTGATCCTGCAGCCAGGCCCCGCCGCGCTCACCGACGGTCTCGATACCATCGTCGCGATCATCGAGGAATGGCGGGCTTTTTAGAGCGTTTTTTAGCGAAATGGGCACCGGTTCGCGTGAAGACAACGCGTCAAAGCAAAAAAGCTAACGTACCGAGAGTCGCGCCATCTCGTCAGCCATGTAGTCGAACGCAGCAACCAAAGCAGGACCACCGCACATCGTGTAACGCGTCGGTAACGCAACACGACGCTCCGGCGGATAGAGATCGCGCAAGGCGGGATGCACGAGAAACAGCGCGCCCTGATCGGTGGCCGCTTGTGGCGGATCTTTCAGGAAGATCAGATCGGGCTTCAACACGAGCAGCTTCTCAAGCGGAATGAAGCCGCCATAGCCAGCCGGCGCATCATCCGGCGACTTCAACCCGGCTTCTGCCAGCAACGTCGCAGCAAGACTCGCCGGCCCCTGTGTATAGCCGCCGCGCTCAACCACCAGCGCCGTCTGTCCGCCCTTCCGCGCCACGGAAGCGAGCCGCTGCCGCGCCTTCTCCAGATCGGCGATGAGTTTTTCGCCGCGCTCCGGATGCCCGAGCAAAGCCGCCATGTCGCGGATCTGCGTGCGGGCTGAGTCGAGATCGCTGACGAATGAGGTCTCTTCGAAACGCAAACCCTGCGACGACAGCATGCGGCGCGTTACCGAACGATCGTTCGGGCCGACGAGCACCAGATCAGGCTGCAAGAGGATCGTGGATTCCGCCTGCCAATCGACCTTCCTGAAATCGCGGGCCTTCTCCGCCACCACCGACAGGGATGGATCAGCGGCATAAGGCGAAAGTCCGGCGATCTGCTCGGGATCGGCCAGCGCAACCACAAGCTGGTCGGCGCACAGATTAAAGGATAAGACCCGCTTCGGCGCATCGGCCGCGTGC
The DNA here is from genome assembly GCA_023423415.1 of Pseudomonadota bacterium. GTDB lineage: Bacteria > Pseudomonadota > Alphaproteobacteria > Rhizobiales > Xanthobacteraceae > Pseudorhodoplanes. Next base: position 14,094 of record JAFAFP010000103.1, read on the forward strand.
ACCGTGCCTGCGCACAAGGCCATGCACAACGCAAACCGCAAGCTTGCTGGCGCAAACCATCTCATGCAGGCATAGTCCGTCTTTCGGTTCTCATCATGCAAGCGATAACGAAATCTGCCTGGCGGCTCAATACCGCGCTGCTCGCGCTCGTTCTGGCCTTGATGCTGGTCTCGCTCACGGTTGGGCCGGCTGGCCTGTCGGCGCGCACGGCGCTGGCTGCGCTCTGGAGCGGCGATGGCCCGGCTGCCATCATCGTGCGCGAAATCCGGTTGCCCCGCACGCTGCTGGCCGCCTTGATCGGCGCAACACTCGGATTGTCAGGCGCGGCCTTGCAGGGCCTGTTCCGCAATCCCCTCGCGGAACCGGCGGTGTTCGGCGCGCCGCAGGCGGCAGCGGCCGCATCATCCTTTGTCATCGCTTTCGGATTGTCGTCCGCGACGTCGTTGCTGGTACCGATTGCCGGCATCCTCGGTGCATTGGCTTCGGTCGGCGCATTGGTGCTGATCGCAGGTCAGCGTACAAGCCTCACGGTCGTGCTGCTGGCCGGCTTTGCCCTGGCGAGCTTCGCCGGTGCGACCACTGCGCTCATTCTCAATCTGGCGCCCAATCCCTTCATCGCACTTGAAGTCGCGTTCTGGCTGCTTGGTTCGTTGGAGGATCGCTCGCATGATCACTTGCTGATCGCAATGCCCTTCATGATCGCCAGTTGGATTTTGCTCTTCCTCCCGTCGCGTGCGTTTCGCGCACTGACGCTAGGCGAGGATGCAGCGGCATCGCTGGGAGTTGATCTGACGCGATTGCGCTTGATGGTCGTCGGCGGCACGGCTCTCGGAGTCGGCGCGGCCGTCGCGGTCGCGGGCGCCATCGGCTTTGTCGGCCTGGTGGCGCCGCATCTCGTTCGCCGATACGTCAATCACGATCCAGCCCGGGTGATGCTTCCAGGTGCACTGGCCGGCGCAGCCCTGCTTCTTGCCTCTGACATCACCGTTCGTATCGTGCCATCTGCCATCGAGTTGAAGGTCGGTGTCGTCACCGCATTGATCGGCGTGCCGTTCTTCCTGTCGATGATCTTCGGCGAACGGAAATTGCTGGAAGGTGAGCCAGCATGACCGCACCTCTCCTGACGGCGAAAGACATCTCCGTCCGTCTCGGCGGCAGAACCATCGTCGATGGCGCCAGCGTGGCATTGCATGCCAATGAATTTGTCGCGCTGGTCGGGCCCAATGGTGCGGGCAAGACAACCTTCATCAAGGCGCTGGCCGGCCTCGTTCCGGCCTTTGGCGCGGTCGAGACCGAAGGCCGCAGCCTGGCGGCCATGCCGCCGCGCGATCGGGCGCGGCGTCTCGCGTATCTGCCACAGGGACATGATTTTTCATGGCCCCTGCCGGCCGCCGAGATCGTTGCGCTCGGCCGCTATCCGCATGCCGATCCGTTCTCGCCCGTGTCACAACAGGATCGCGAAGCGGTTGCACACGCTCTTGAGATCACCGGCACCAAAGCGCTGGCGGATCGCATCGTCACGACTTTATCTGGCGGCGAGCGCGCCCGCGTGGCGCTGGCGCGCGTGCTGGCTACTCAAGCGCCGATCGTGCTTGCCGACGAGCCAACGATGTCGCTCGATCCACGCCATCAATTCGTGGTCATGGACCTGCTGCGCCATGCCGCACATGCCGGAGGCGCCGTGCTGGCCGTGGTGCACGATCTTGCCCTCGCCGCGCGCTATGCGGATCGCGTACTGGTGCTGGAAAAAGGCCGGATCGTCGCCGACGCCGCACCGAATGTTGCGCTGAGCCTGGAGCGCATCGCCCATGTCTTCGGTGTCGAAGCGGACATGATCAAGATCGATGGCATGGAAGTGCCGCTGGTACGGCGACCGTTGTAGCCACAAACCCAGAGCTGGAATCACCCCATCATCTTCCGCAGCCACAGCCGTGCGTCATGCCACCACGGCTTCGCCTCTTCCTCGGCCAGTTGCAATCCAACCGTGACCACACGGTCATCGCGGACGCGATGCGCGACCAATGCGACGTCGCCAACCCGAACGCTGTCGCCTGGATTCGGTGGACGGCCCCGTTTGCTGAACAAATCAGACACTGTGAGTGCCTGCTGATCGGGCGGCACCGTCAGTCCATAGATTTCCGCCAGAGCGCCAAGCGTCGCATCACCGCTGACAAAGAAATCACCCAGCAGTTGCGGATCGGGCGACGATGGCGGCGGCAGATCGGCAAAGAAGCGATCGAGGGCTGAAGCTTTTCCCTGCGGCGCCAACAGATAGACGTGATCGCCTTCATGCAGACCACGCGCCTCTTCCGGAGTCATCACTTTTTCATCGCGGACCACCAACGCGATTTTCGCCCAGGGCGGGATAATGCCGCCGCGCAAATATGGGCTGCCGGACGTCACCTGATAGCCGACCAGTTCCTGCGCAAGCTGACCAGGCAGATCGAGTTCGATGCGCGGCTGAAACACCTCGGGCCGCTTCTTGGCAATGCGAAGCCAACGTGCCGCCGGCGCAATGGTCCAGCCCTGCACCAGCAGCGACACCAGAACAACGATGAAGCCAACATCGAAGTAGATCTGCGCGTTCGGCAGGCCGACCAAAAGTGGCACCGATGCCAGAAAGAAACCAACCGCACCGCGAAGACCAACCCAGGAAATGAACAGCTTTTCTCGCAAAGTGAATCCAAACGGCCAAAGCGCGAGAAAAACGGCAGCCGGACGCGCCACTAGCATCAGCACCAAGGCAACCCCCAGCGCCGGCAGAATCCGATCGGGCAGACTGGCTGGCCAGGCGAGCAGTCCGAACATCACGAACATCGCGATCTGCGCCAGCCAGGTGGTGGCATCGAGAAAGGTGACAATGGTGGTCCGTGCCCGCAGCGCGCGATTGCCGACGATCAGTCCGGCAAGATAGACGGCGAGGAACCCCGATGCGTGAATCGACTGGCACAAGCCGAATGTGACGACGGCCGCGGTGGTTACGAAGGGCGCGTGCAGACCTTGCGGCAACTCCACGCGATTGAGGACCAGCACAATCGCCGCACCGCCAGCTACTCCAATCGCCGTGCCGAGCGCCGCTTCACGAACCAGCACCAGTACGATTTCAATCGCCGGCTTCTGGCCCTGAAGCAGGATTTCCACCAGTACGATGGTCAGGAACACGGCAAAGGGATCGTTGGTGCCGGATTCCACTTCGATGGTTGCCGCCACCCGCGGACGAAGGCGCAGGCCGCGAGCATGCATCAGGAAGAACACGGCGGCCGCATCGGTCGAGGCCACCGCTGCTCCAAGCAACAGCCCCTCTCCCCAGTTCAGATCGAAAAAATAGACGGCGGCAGGGGTCACAAGCGCCGAGGTCACCAGCACGCCGACCGTCGCCAGCGTTCCGGCGGGCGCAAGCACGCTTTGAAAGGTGGCGAACCGTGTCCGCAGACCACCGTCGAACAGGATCAATGCCAGCGCCACCGAGCCGACCGTAAAAGCCAGCTTGACGTCGTTGAACGGAATTCCGCCGGGGCCGGACTCGCCCGCCAGCATGCCGACAATGATGAAGATCAGCAGCAGCGGTGCGCCGAAGCGGAGCGCGACCAGGCTCGACAGGATGCCCGCCATCGCCAGCAGGGCCCCAAGCAAAATCAAGATATTGATGTTATCGAGCGCGCCCATGGTGTCCGTTCCATGCCAATTGGAAGGACAGAACGGCGGTCCGGCAACGGAAATCGGCGGCGGCGGGACGATTATTTTCGCCGCATGACCCTCACGGCATCCACCCCGTCGGCCCAGCCCTATCGGCTGGTGAGACGTCCTCTCTGCGCTCAACAATCTGAGGCTTGACCGGGGCCAACTGCGGCGGCAAGCCGGCGATCATGGCCTTCGCGATCTCATGTTCGCCCATCACCACTTCGGTGGCGCCATGCTTCAAGAGGTGCGCCGTCTCTTCCTCGGAATGCGAACGGGCGATGATCTTCAATGCCGGATTGGCCTTGCGGCCGAGTTCCACGGCGTAGCCACCCTCGAACGCATCCGGGACGGCCACCAACAGACAGCGCGCGAAGCTCAGATTTGCGGCGGCTATAACGTCTCTATCGGTGACATTGCCGGTGATGGTTTCGACCCCCTGCGCCTTAAGAGGCGCAAGCACGTTGGACGAGGTGTCGATTACCAGCAATGGCGTTTTCGTTTCAAGAAGCTCACGGCCGACAAAACGGCCGACACGACCATAACCGATAAGCACAACATGATCGCGAAGCGTGCTCACCGGGATCGGCTCGCGCGTTGCACGTTTCTTGTCCTCGGTCTTGTCCGGCTCGACTGCCGGACCCGACTTCGCCAGATAACGATCGACCAGTGCGAAAAAGACGGGGTTGAGCAGGATCGACAGGATCGAGCCCGCCAGGATCAGATCGCGGCCGCGGTCAGGCAACAACGCAAGGCTGACACCAAGCCCGGCCAGGATAAAGGAGAATTCGCCGATCTGCGCGAGACTCGCCGAGATCGTAAGGGCGGTCGGCGCGGGATACTTGAAAAGCCGCACGATCCAGTACGCCGCGACCGACTTGCCGACCAGGATGATCAACAGCGTCGCCAGGACAGGAAGCGGATCGCGCCACAGGATCGCCGGATCGAACAACATGCCGACCGAGACGAAGAACAGCACAGCGAAGGCATCGCGCAGCGGCAATGTTTCCTGTGCGGCGCGCTGGCTGAGTTGGGATTCGGCGAGGATCATGCCGGCGAAGAAGGCACCAAGCGCGAAGGACACGTCGAAAACCGTCGCAGCGCCGAATGCAAAGCCAAGCGCGATAGCCAACACGGCCAGCCGGAACAGTTCGCGCGAACCGGTATGCGCGACATAGTGCAGGATCCAGGGAATGATGCGCTTCCCGAGAACCAGCATTACGAGAACAAAGCCCGCCACCTTGGCGAGCGTGACGCCGAGCGGCCACAGGAAGGTCTCGTAAGTGTAGGACTGGGCCGCGCTGTTCTTGATTGCATCGGCCATCACCGGCAGCATGACCAGCGCCAGCACCATCGCGATGTCTTCGACGATCAGCCAGCCGACAGCGATCCGACCCCGCTCGGTCTCGATCAGACGACGCTCCTGGAGGGCGCGGAGCAGCACCACGGTCGAAGCAACCGACAAAGCCAGACCAAAGACGATGCCCGCGGCGAGCGACCAGCCGAGCAGATAGGCGAGGCCCATCCCAAGCAGAGTGGCGACGCCGATCTGCGCGATCGCACCCGGGATCGCAATGCCCTTCACCCTGAGCAGGTCATCAAGCGAGAAATGCAGGCCAACGCCGAACATCAGCAGGATGACGCCAATCTCGGCGAGCTGATTGGCGATATGCTGATCGGCCACATATCCCGGGGTGAACGGCCCCATGATGATGCCGGCGACCAAATAGCCGACCAGCGGCGATACGCGAAAACGCTGGACGATCACGCCCAGACCAAAGGCCAGCACGAGCCCAACCACAACGGTGGAAATCAGCGGCGTATCATGATGCATGATCCTGTCTTAGCCGCTGATTTCGCGCATGACGAGTCGGCGCGACGATGCGTAGCAAGCCGGAAGGGGGCTAAAACGCGACCTTGTCGCCGCCCTTGAGCGAGAGGATTTCGCGCGCCTCGTCGGGTCCGGCGATCCCCAGCCCGAGACCTTCCAGGATCTTGCGAACTTGCGTCACCTGCTGGGCATTGGACGTCGCAAGCTGGCCCGGCCCGACCCAAAGCGAATCCTCAAGGCCGACACGGACGTTACCGCCCATGGCCGCGGCGATGGCCGCTACCTTCATCTGGTTGGCGCCAGCGCCGAGCACCGACCAATGGTAATTGTCGCCGAGCAGCCTGTCCGCCGTCCGTTTCATCTGCATGACATCCTCCGGATGGCCCCCGATGCCGCCGAGGATGCCGAACACCGACTGCACAAACAACGGCGGCTTCACCAGCCCGCGGTCAAGGAAATGCTTGAGCGTATAGAGATGGCCGATGTCGTAGCACTCGATCTCGAAGCGCGTGCCATTGTCGGCGCAGGTGGTGAGGATGTACTCGATGTCGGCGAAGGTATTCTTGAACATCCCCTTCTTCGATCCTTCGAGATACGGCTCCTCCCAGTCGTGCTTGAACTGGCCCTTGTAGCGCGGGATCATCGGATAGAGCCCGAAATTCATCGTGCCCATATTGAGCGAGGCGACTTCCGGCTTGAAGGTCGCGGCCGGGCGTACGCGCTCTTCCGCCGTCATCGTCGGCGCTCCGCCAGTGGTAATATTCACCACAACGTTGGAGCGTTGCTTGATCACTTTGAGAAAGGGGGCGAACGCTTCGGGGCTTTGATCGGGCCGACCGTCCTTCGGATCGCGCGCATGCAGGTGCACGATGGCAGCCCCCGCCTCCGCCGCACCGATCGCCGCATCGGCGATCTCCTCCGCCGTAACCGGCAGATGCGACGACATCGATGGCGTATGGATCGAGCCGGTGACCGCGCAGGTGATGATGACTTTACGGGCTTTCGCCATGTTTCAACCCCAGGGTATTTTCTTGACTATGAATCGCCGGGATTGAGCACGCTGAAAGATGCGTTCGTCAAGCATCAAACCGTACGCAAGCGACGCAGCAATCGGTTAACATCATCCGCATTGTGGTACAGACCAAAGCCAACGCGCAGCCGCGTGTCGCGAACATCGACCACGATGTTGTTCTTCTTCAACCGCGCCTGCCATTGCGCTGCGTCGGAATGATCGAAGGTGAGAAAGTTTCCGCGCGACATTTCGTTCGCCGGAACGACGAGATGCGCGGGATCGAACAGACCAAAAGGGGTCTTGATCAGTTCACCGAGAAAGATCTCCTGCAGCGCAATCACATGCGCATGGATTTTTCCGGCATCCAGATCATGTGCGGCGAACCATTTCAGCATCGCACGCATGCGATAAAGCCCGCTCGGATCAAAGGTCGATCCCATGAAGCGTTGACCGTCCGTCGAATAACGCACCCGATCCTGCGGACCGGCCAGCGTTGCAAAGCTTGCGTACCACCCCGTGTTGCGTGGGCGCGGCGCAAAGCCCGGTGGACAATGCAAGAAGCAGGTGCCCTCACCCGCCATCGCGTATTTATAGCCACCCGCAAGATAGAACACGCGATCGGCGATGCGCGAGATATCGACCGGCCGCGCCAGAAACGCATGATAGCCATCGACCACCACAAGGCGTTCCGGCGCCGCTATGGCCGCGACGAGGGAATCGAGGTCCGGCAACGCATAGCCGGAGTTGAAGAACACCTGACTGAAGAACACCATATCGGGCGACTTTGCCCGCACCATGTCGATCAGTCGTGCCGGCAATGTTGCGAATGGTTCGGTCGGCACCGCAACAAGATCGATCAAGTTATCTTCAGCGAGTCTCTCGGTCTGCCGCTTGAAACTGTGAAACTCGCTGTCCGTCGTCACGATCACCGGACGGCGGTCGCAGGGCAAAGCCGACAGCAACCGATTGACCAGTTCGTGCGTGTTGGGCGCCGGGACAAGAGTCGTCGGATCGGGCAAACGCAGATGGTGCGCAATGCCATTGGCGACCGCCGGCCACACCTCGCCAAGCACATGCGACCACTTCTCGTCCACGAGGCGCGCCGTATCCTCCCAAACCTCGCGTTGCGCGTCACGCGTCACATCCGGCCAGTAAGCGTGGCTATGTGCGGCGAAATGCAACCGGTCCGGGTCGGCTCCCCGAAAGTGGGAAAACTCTGCCGCCAGGTCGAGCGGATTGACTGAATTACGAACCGACATGGTTGCTCCAAACGCGTTATTGCGCCTATGGCATGACACACTAAACTGAACATTCAAACCACTTAGAAGGCAGCCCCGTGTCCGCGAAAGATGCAACACCCGAAAGCCGTATCGGCGACGACATTCACGTCGATCTCGCCGGCCGCATGACCTATGGCGATTATCTTCAGCTCGATACGCTGCTGGCCGCCAAGAAGCCGCTGACGGATAAACACGACGAGCATCTGTTCATCAGCATCCATCACGTTCAGGAATTGTGGCTGAACCTGATGGCGCATGAGCTGAATGCGGCCATCGACTTCATCAAACGCGATGAATTGCCGCCGGCCTTCAAATCGATGGCGCGGATGACCCGCATTCTCGAGCAGATGATTTCGGCCTGGAACGTGCTGTCGACCATGACGCCATCCGATTATCTGGAGTTTCGAAGCGCGCTGGGTCAGTCGTCAGGCTTCCAGTCGTTCCAGTATCGGATGGTGGAATTCCGGCTCGGTGCGAAAGATCCGAAAATGCTGCTGCCGCACCGGCACAACACCGAAAATTATGAACGCCTGAAGGCAGCGCTGGAAGCGCCGGGCCTCTACGACGTCAGCCTGATGCTGCTGAAGCGCCGCGGCTTTGCAATCCCCGACGATGTCGTGAAACGCGATTTCTCCGTGCGCCATGTGTTCAGCGATGCGGTTCGCGATGCCTGGCTGCAGGTCTATCGCAACTCGAAAGAGAATTTCGAGGTTTACGAACTCGCCGAGGAACTGGTTGACCTCGAGGACTGGTTCCAGCAATGGCGCTTCCGGCATATGAAGACGGTTGAGCGAATCATCGGCTTCAAGCGCGGAACTGGCGGTTCCAGCGGTGTCGCGTTCCTGAAATCGGCGCTGGATCATTCGTTCTTCCCGGAACTCTGGGCGGTGCGCACCGAACTGTAGCGGGGAAGCATCAGGGCATGGTTAAGGTTGCATTTACGATAGATCGCGATTGCCAGATGGCTTAAACCGCCGCAAATCGATCATGGTATTTATGTCGGTTTAGGGGTTTCGGTGGGGGAAGTTCGGCGTATGCGTTTGCGTGCACGATGGTTGGCGCGCCTGCCGAGGTTGCGGCAGGTGATTGCCCTTGTGGCTTGCGCTGCGCTGGTATCCGCTTGCGCCACAATCCAGCGCATTCCCTATACCCAACATGAGCAGGAGCTGGCCGTCGTCCCTGGCATCACCGACGCGCGGGTCTGGGCAGACGATCCGGCGCTGGCAAAGAACAATCCCTTTCTTGATGCGCCCGGGCACGCTCGGCCTGTCGTTCTCGCACTATCGGGCGGCGGAGCCGACGGTGCTTTCGGCGCAGGCCTGCTGAACGGATGGACCCAACGAGGAGATCGCCCCCAATTCACCATCGTCACCGGGGCGAGCGCGGGCGCTCTGATCGCGCCCTTCGCCTTTTTGGGTTCAGGTTATGACGAAGTGCTGGGCGCCGTCTTTTCCAGCGGAGAGATGGAGGGATTCCTGCAGTTCCAGGGCCTCCGCGGATTGTTCGGAACCAGCCTGTTCGAAGCCGCACCATTGCGACAGCTCATCGCCAAATATGTCACGCCGGACGTGATCGCAGCAGTGGCGGACCAGTATCGACGTGGTCGCAGGCTCTTCATCGTCACGACCAATCTCGACGCACAGCGCACTGCGATCTGGGACATGGGCAGGATCGCCGCCAGCTCCGATCCGCGCGCACCCGGTCTGTTCCGCGATGTGATCGAAGCTTCCGCCAGCATCCCTGGTATCTTCTCCCCGGTGTTGATCGACGTGGAAGCGCAAGGCAAGCGATTTGCGGAAATGCATGTCGATGGCGGCATCACCTCGAACGTGCTGGTGGTACCGGAAGCGATGCTGATGTCGAACCGACCGGTGCTGACCGGCGTGCGACCACGCATCTATGTCATCCTCAACAGCAAGCTTGGCCCGTACTTCGATGTCGTGCCGGCAAGTACCGTGCGCATCGCCGTGCGCGCATTCGAGACGTCGGTTCGCGCCAACACACGCAATACACTGCTGGCTTCCTATGAATTCGTCCGGCGGCGCGGATGGGACATAACGCTGGCGGCGATCGACGACAGCTTCCCGTCGCAGACCAGACCCGGTTTCGACACCGCCTATATGCGTGGGCTATTCGAATTTGGCGTCGAGCAGGGCCGCAGCGGCGCGGCCTGGCGCCGTGGCGCCGGCAACGATGCCCCGACGGCGGCTCCTCGCCGCGGCCCGCGCGTCGCGTCGCAGTAGGTCACTTCCTCACCGCCGCGAGGAAATCGAAGTCGCAGCCCTCGTCGGCCTGCTGCACATGCTCGCGATAGAGCTTGGCATAGCCGCGCTGCGCGTCTTCCGGCACCGGCGGCGGCGTCCATTCCTTGCGGCGCTTCTCCAGTTCGGCATCGTCCACCAGCAGCTCGACCCGGCGATTGGCGACATCGAGCCGGATGCGATCGCCGTTGCGCACCAGCGCCAGCGGTCCGCCGATCGCCGATTCCGGCGAGATATGCAGCACGATGGTGCCGAACGCGGTGCCGCTCATGCGCGCATCGGACATGCGCACCATGTCCTTGATGCCCTTCTGCGCGATCTTCTTAGGGATCGGGATGTAACCGGCTTCCGGCATGCCCGGCGCACCGATCGGCCCGGCATTGCGCATGACGATCACATCGTCCTCGGTCACATCAAGCGCCGGATCGTCGATGCGGTTGGTCATGTCGGCGACCGATTCGAACACCACCGCGCGGCCTTCATGCTGCATCAGCTTGGACGACGCCGCCGCCTGCTTGATGACGGCGCCGCGCGGCGCGAGATTGCCGCGCAGGATCGCCATGCCGCCTTCCTTCTTCAGCGGCGCGTTGCGCGGCCTGATCACCGTCTGGCCCGGCACATCCTCGAACACCTTGATGGCGTCGCCGAGCGTGCCGCCCATGACATGCTTGGCGTCGAGCTTCAGCAGGTCCTTCAATTCCTGCATCAGCCGCGGCACGCCGCCGGCATAGTGGAAATGCTCCATGTAGTGATCGCCGGACGGCTTGAGATCGACCAGCACCGGCGTTGTCTTGCCGATCTCGTCGTACTCCTCGAGCTTCAGCGGCGTCTGCGTCCGGCCGGCAATGGCAGAGAGATGCACCACGCCGTTGGTCGAACCGCCGATCGCCTGCAGCATGACGATCGCATTGTGGAACGCATCCTTGGTCAGAATCTCGGATGGCTTGATCCCATCCTTGGTCAACTCCGCCGCGCGCTTTCCGGTTGCCTCGGCGATGCGCACACGATCGGCATGGACTGCCGGCGTGGTCGCCGCGCCTGGCACGGTCATGCCCATCGCTTCCATCATGCAGGCGATGGTGCTGGCCGTGCCCATGACGCCGCAGGTGCCGACCGACGGCACCAACCGCTCGTTGGCGACTTCGATATCCTCGCCGCTCATGCGGCCGCCGCGAAACTCGCCCCACAGCCTCCGGCAATCGGTGCAGGCGCCCAGCACCTCGCCCTTGAAATGTCCGACCAGCATCGGCCCGACCGGCAGCACGATGGTCGGACGATCCGCGCTGACCGCGCCCATCACCTGCGCCGGCGTGGTCTTGTCGCAACCGCCGATCACCACCACCGAATCCACCGGCAGCGCGCGCATCATCTCCTCGGTATCCATCGCCATCAGATTGCGAAGGAACATCGAGGTCGGGTAGGCGAAACTTTCATGGATTGAAATGGTGGGAAACACCATCGGCATCGCGCCGGCGAGCATGACGCCGCGCTTCACCGCTTCGATCAGTTGCGGCACGTTGCCGTGACAGGGATTGAAATCGGAATAGGTATTGGTAATGCCGACGATCGGACGATCCAGCGCATCGTCGGAATAGCCCATGCCCTTGATGAAGGCTTTCCGCAGGAACAGCGAAAAGTCCTTGTCGCCGTAGCTGGTCAGTCCCTTGCGCATTCCGCTGGTCACACCACAACTCCCTCACGTCATACACTTTTGGTGTATGGAGGAAGACGCGTCGGCGCAATGGTCTTCGAACGCGCCTATTCGAGCGCAATGTTTCCTTTTTTCACAGTGTCGGACCAAAGCGCGGCTTCGGCCTTCAGGCCGGCGGCAAACTGCTCCGGCGTCTCTTTCGGGATCGCGAGGCCGAGCGCCTTGTAGCGCTCGATCACATTCGGCTCGCGCAATGCGTCCTGCACCGCCGCGCGAATTTTCCCGATGATTACATCTGGCGTTCCCGCCGGAGCCGCCATGCCCCACCAGTTTGCGCCGGTGAAACCGGGAAGCCCGCTCTCGATCAACGTCGGCACGTCCGGTATTTCAGCCAGCCGCTCCTCGGTGGCAACCGCCAGCGCATTGAACTTGCCGTCCTTCATGTGACCGATGCCGGCGGCAAGGCCCACGGTGAACAACTGGATGTCGTTCTGCAGCAGCGCCATCACACCCTGCGGCGATCCGCGATAGGGAATGTGCTGCATGTCGAGACCGCGCGCCTGCTTCACACGTTCGAGCAGCAGGTGATTGACGGTGCCCGGCGCGGGCGAACCGAAATTGACCTTGCCGGGATTGGCTTTCACGTAAGCCATGAACTCGCTGAAATTCTTCGCCGGGATCGTCGTGTTGGAGAACAGCACCAGCGGCACATCCGCAAGTTTCGCCACCGGCTTCAGCGCGGTCAGCGGATCGATCGGCATCTTCATGGTGAATTGATTGATGACGAAATTGTTGGTCGCCGTAACCACCAGCGTGTAGCCGTCGGGCGCCGATTTGGCGACTTCGATGGTGCCGATATTGCCGGCCGCGCCGGGCTTCGCCTCGATGATCAGCTTTTGTCCAAGTTTCTCCTCCATCTTCGGCGCGAGGAGACGGATGATGCCTTCGGACACGCCGCCGGCGGTGTAGGTCATCACTACGCGGACCGGACGATTGGGATAATCCTCCGCCACGCCGGGCAAGACGGACAACGACAAAGACGCGCCAGCAACTACAGCTCGAAACCAACCGAGACAACGCATAATCCCTCTCCTGGTCGTGTCAGGTCTTCAGCAACGGCACTCCAACGCAGCGGTCCTCACTCGATTTCTTCTCGCTTCGGCAATCAGAATTTCGGAAACAGTTGCTTGTCGGCCAACCAGCGCGACATTTGCAGGCGCTGCTTGCGCGAGCCGGACAGGAACGAAGTGTGCTCCTTCTTGTTCGGCCAGACGTGATCGGGCGTCACCGCCATGCGGACGAGAATCTCGTCCTTCGTCACGTTGAACACCATGAGATCCTTCGCGAGCGACAGCGGACCCTGCCACCCGATCCGCACGTCACGCTCCATTTCGCCGGACGTATCGAAGTCGTTGAAGAAGTGATAGATCACGGCATGACGCGGCTGCGTCTGCGCGAACACATGACCGACTTCCGACGGCGCCGTATGCGCGATCGTGCCGATGCCTTTGGCCATGCGCTCGTCGTAACCGGATCGCTCCATCAATTGCGACACGGTGTTGAACGCCTCGTGCACAAGCAGATCGGCGCCCTTGGCATTGTCGATGAAGAATTGGCTCGGCGTGGTATCGCCCGAGAACACGAAGCACAGCCCGTTCCACTCCAGGCGGAAGCTGACCGGCCCGTCATAGATATGGATCGCCGGAAAACTTTTGATGACGACGCCATTCTTCTCGTAGATCACGCCGGTCTTGGCGAAATCGAATTCATGCACTTCGACTTCGGCGCCCGCATCCGGAAGCAGACCGAGCCGCGTATCGGTATCCCAGGCAAAAGACTCCGCCTGCTTCTCGACGAAATGCTTCATGCCGTATTTCGGCTCCGGTCCTGAAGGACCGTACATGACGAGCGGCTTCGAGCGGCCGCCGGCCCAGCTTCCGATCCACACCTGCGCGAAATCGCCGACATGATCGGCATGCAGATGCGTCGCGAAGTATGCCGTGACGTCCTGATGCGGAATTTCCAGCGCAGTGAAATTCACCTGCGAGCCGGAACCGAAGTCCCAGACGAACTTGTCGCCATTGCCAAGCTCGATCAGCCACGAGCAATTGGCTTGCGCACGCCGCACGAACGGCCGTCCGGTGCCAAGCGCGGTGATGCGCATCTCGTCCGGCGCCAGCTCTTCGGTGTTCGGAAAATAATAGTCGCGCTTCGTGCTCATAACCTATGCCTTGACGTTATTCGTTTGGCCTATATTTGCTTGGCCGATGTCTTCACGCGCCTTCGATTTCGGGCCGGGACCGCGCATGTAGTGGCGTTCGGGACGATACTTGTCCTTTGCACTGGCACCCCGAAAGGTCGTCAGCAGCAGCGCTCTCAGCATCGCTCATCCATCGCCACCGGTTCGGACCGGGATCAGTCCGTTTCGATATCGGCCACATCGGACATCATGCGCGTATTCGCCTTGATGCGGCGGAGCACGCGCATGAGCGTTTCAAATTCCTCGGGCGAAACGCCCTTCAGCACATTGCGGTAATGGCGCTGGGCCAGCGGCAGGCTGGCTTCGAATTTCTTGCGGCCCATGGCGGACAGCTTGATCGCCAGCGCCCGGCGATCATCCGGCAAGGGCTCGCGCTCGACGAGGCCTTCTTTCGCCATGTCATCCAGCAGGCGGCCAAGGCTGGAGCGGTCGAGGACGGAAAGCTGGGCGATCTCGCCGATGGTCTGCCCGTCCTTCTGGTGCAAGGCCGCCAGCGCGCGCCACATCGGCACCGACAGACCGTATTCACGCAGCGAACGCGCCAGATTGAGCTGGTTCTGCCGCTGGATCGCGGCGAAGTAGTGCATCGGATAATCGGTGATGCGATAGGGCGCGGAAGCGGCACCAGCGCTGGGCACGCGTGCTGTCGCTGCGCGTTCGCGAGCCTTTTTGCGTGTTCGGACTACTGACATGCCATATATAATATAAGTATTATATATAGCATGCAATAGCGGGGCGGAGTGTGTGTGTTTACATCCGAAGAATGCCATCGGGGGACGACAGTGCGCCGACAAGCGCAGGTCAGTCCTTATGATGCTGCGTCACTTTGCGTGAGCGCAGCCGCCTCTCGGCGCACCATCGGCAGCGTTTGTTCGACGCCGGGCCGCGCTTCGCGCAGGATGTTTTGCCACGGGCCCGAAGTCTCCCGCGCACGCCACATCCGGTCAGCCAGCTCCTGGCAGGGGTCCCTAGTAACCCCGGGCGGAGCCCCGGCACCGCCCGAGTGCGAGCTTGCGAAGCTTGCCCGCAGGCGCTGCATCCCACTCCGCCATCAAGACGCCTCCGGACGGCGCCCCCTCGTTGAGCAGGACGAAGAAGGTATATTATCCTATAGGAATTTTGTCAAGGCAGATGGGACGGTCTCCGCACAGGCCGAGACCGGTATTCCAGACTCGAGTCATGGGTCCCCGTTTTCGCCTACGCCCCGCCTTCAATCTCCCGCGCTGCTGCGCGCAGGCAATCCATCAGCCGCTCGGCCGCGGGCGACAGACTGCGGCCGCGCACACGCATGACCGAGAGCGACGCTGCCGTACGCGACGTCTCGACCACGAGCCGCTTCAACAGACCGAGACGCTCGAAATAGACAGCGATGTCATCGGACAGCAGCCACAACATGTCGCGCGTATTCATCAGGCTGACATTGGTCTGGATCGATGACGATTCGACCAGGCAACGGGCGGGGCGTTTCTTCACGCGCCTGAAGATGCGCTCGATCACCGCGCGCATCGGCGTGCCTTCCTGCGGCAGGATCCATTCCTGCTCGGCGAGCTTTGCCCAGGAGACCGATGCAGCACGCGACAATGGATGCTGCGGTCCCGCAACAATGTGAATCGATGGATCGTAAAGATCATCAAGCAGGAAATCGCGATCGACCAGCGCCGGCTCGGCGCGGCCGACCACCAGATCCAGCCGGCCGTCGTGCAGCATGGAGAAATGCTCCTCCATCGCACCCTCGCGCATCGTCACCACGATGCCGGGCGCCTGATCCAGAAGAAGCGACAGCGCGCGCGGCATCAGCACATAGCAGGCGCCGATGCCCGCACCGACAGCGACGACACCTGACAGGCCGCTCTCGATCGCCTCGATATCGGCCTGCGCGCGATCGAGATGGCCGACGAGATTGGCCGCATGCCGGATTAATGCCCGCCCGGCCGCGGTCGGTCGCAAGCTGCGGCCCGCTTTCTCGAACAGTTCGATGGCGAGATCATCCGACAGCGCGCCCAGCAGCTTCGATGCCGCAGGCTGCGACAGCCGGGTCTCCCGCGCCGCGGCGCTGAGAGTCTGCGCGTTCTCAAGTGCAGCCAGCAACTCGAGCTGCCGCAACCGCACGCGACGGCGCAGGGTCTGCCCGCGAACGGGGGATTTGCGCTTAGCCGACATATGTCACTTCTGACATGAATTTGTGCCGATAATTCATTTGAACAGACTACATGGATTTCTCAGAATTGGTCCAGCTTTCGCGCCCGCTGGCTTTTTGGCGCTAACATCCGGGTCTTGATGAATTTTTCTCCGTCCTTCGCTGAACCCGGAATGTCCATGACCAAACCTGTCCCCTTCATCGAGAAATTCGGTCTCTGGACGGCCGAACAACAACTGCGCGCGCGCGAACTGAAAACGCTGGCCGAGAAGCACAAGCTGCGGCTGATCCGGCTGGTCTGGTCGGACACGCATGGCCACGCCCGCACCAAGGAATTGACGATCCCGGCGTTCCTGTCGGCGCTGACGAACGGCTACAACATCAATGTCGCGACCACGACGCTCGATGCATCGGGCGCGCGCACCTTCGCCTCGTTCACACCGGGCGGCGGCATGGGACTGACGGAGATGACCGGTTCGCCGAATCTCACCATCGTGCCGGATCCGAACACGTTTCGCGTGCTGCCCTGGGCACCCGGCATCGGCTGGATCCTGTGCGACGAATATTTCAACACCGGCACGCCGTTCCACTTCTCGCCGCGGCAACTGCTGAAGAAGCAGCTGGCGCGGCTGAAGGAGCAGAATTACGGCCTGACGGTCGGTCTCGAAGTCGAATGGTATCTCTTACGCATCGCCGATGACCGGCTCACGCCGGAGAACATCAATGCGATCGGCCTCAAGGGGAAACCGATCGCTACCATTCCAGTGGAAACCGGCTATTCGTATCATTCGGAATCGAACTTCGACATCATGCAACCGGTGCTGACGGCGCTGGCAGAGCATTTCGAGGCGATCGATCTGCCGTTGCGTTCGATCGAGAACGAATGGGGCCCCGGTCAGGTCGAATGCACCTTCGCGCCGCGCGATGCGCTCACCACCGCCGACAATCTGATCCTGTTCCGTAGCGCGACGAGGCAGATCTGCCGCCGCATGGGCTATCTCGCAAGCTTCATGGCGCGGCCGGCGATCGCCGGGTTTTGCGCCAGCGGCTGGCATCTGCATCAGTCCCTGACCGATCTGACTGGCCAAGCCAACCTGTTCATGCCGGCGAGGGAGGGCGAACCGCTGTCCGCGCTTGGCGAGCATTATCTCGCCGGGCTGCTGCAGCACGCGTCGGCGACAACGCCCTTCACCACGCCGACGATCAACGGCTATCGCCGCTATCGCGCCAATTCGCTGGCGCCAGATCGCGCCACTTGGGCCTATGACCATCGCGGCGTGATGGCGCGCGTCCTTGGCGCGCCGCACGATCCGGCAACGCGGATCGAAAACAGGATCGGCGAACCGTCAGCCAATCCGTATCTCTATATCGCCACCCAGATCATCGCCGGCCTCGACGGCATCGAACAGAAGCGCGATCCCGGACCGCAGGAATTGAACCCGTACAATTCGACATTTCCGCTGCTGCCAAAGTCGCTACCCGACGCGCTGGCGGCGCTGGAAGGCTCGACGCTGTTCCGCGAACAGTTGGGCGAGACGTTCATGCACTATTTCCTCGCCTTCAAACGCACCGAACTCGACCGCTTCGAGAAGTGGAAGAGCGAGCATGGCGCCGATCTCCCGGCGGACGAACCGACGCAGTGGGAGCAGAATGAATATTTCGATTTCTTTTGAGGCGGCGCGCGAAGCGCTAACCGCAATTTACCTCCCCCTAGAAGGGGG
>JAFAFP010000268.1 GCA_023423415.1 Pseudomonadota bacterium
CGATGCACCGCGCAAGCCGGTGCTGACCCCGATCCAGAATCGCACACGCAAAGCCAAGCGCGCACTGGCCGCGCGCGCGCTTCAGGAAGCCGTGACATGGTCCTTCATCTCCAAGCCGCAGGCTGAATTGTTCGGCGGCGGACAGCCGGAGCTGGCGCTCGCCAATCCAATCGCTTCGGATTTGTCCGACATGCGGCCGAGCCTCATTCCCGGCCTTGTCGCGGCACTCCAGCGCAATGTCGATCGCGGCATGCCGGATGTCGGTCTGTTCGAAGTCGGCCAGATCTTCAAAGGCGATCGGCCGGAGGATCAGTTCATCGCCGCGGCCGGATTGCGCAAAGGTCTGTCGCGCAGCAACGGCATGGGCCGCACATGGACGAGGGATAACGGCGAAGCTGATACCTTCGATGCAAAAGCCGATGCGCTGGCCGTGCTGGCTGCGGCAGGCGCGCCGATGCAAGCGTTGCAGATCGTGCCCGGCGGTCCTGCCTGGCTGCATCCCGGCCGTTCCGGCACCATTCAAATGGGCCCGAAGAATGTGTTCGGATATTTCGGCGAGTTGCATCCGCGCGCACTTGAAGCTCTCAAAGCAGATGGTCCGATTGTCGGCTTTGAGGTGATCCTCGATCGCATTCCGGAGCCGAAGGCGAAGCCGACGCGCGCCAAGCCACTGCTCGAGATCTCGCCGTTCCAGCCGGTGTCGCGCGACTTCGCGTTCCTGGTGGATCGCAATGTGAAGGCGGACGATGTCGTGCGCGCCGCACAGAATGCCGACAAGAAATTCATCACCGGTGTCACGGTGTTCGACGTCTATGAAGGCAAGGGCGTCGAGCCAGGCAAGAAATCGCTTGCCATCGCGGTGACGATGCAGCCGCGCGAGAAGACGATGACCGATGAAGAAATCGAGGCCATCGCGGCGAAGATCGTGGCGGATGTTGCCAAGCGCACCGGCGCTGTGCTGCGCGCATAGCACGTATTCCGTGGATCTAATCACGTTGACGTTTGTTAACGTGTGCTGCGTCGGATCGTCGCCGTCACGCCGTATTTCAAGCTTCAGTCTCATTTTGCGTTGAACGTGTGACGCTTGATTGCGTTGAACGTAGAACGCTTGAAATTGTCTGGAGAAGTGACGGTATGAATGTAATGAAATCTTTGACGCTTTCCGCTGTTGCGGTTGCCGGCGCGCTGGCGGTGACGCCCGCGTGGGCCGCACCTGTGACACGCGGCATTGCGCCGCTTGCGTCAACGCAGAACGAACTGGTGCAGCAGGTGCAGTACCGGCGGCACGGCCACTATCACGGACGCGGCTATTATGGTGGACGTGGCTATTATCACCGGCACGGAAATGGCGGCGCCGTGGCTGCGGGTGTTCTCGGTGGGTTGGCTGTCGGCGCCATGATCGGTGCAGCGGCCTCGGCCCCGCCGCCGGCCTATTATGCACCGGCTCCGGTTTACGGTGGTGGTGATTGGCTCGCTTACTGCGCGTCGAAGTACCGTTCGTTCGACCCGGCAAGCGGTACCTATCTCGGCTATGACGGTCTTCGTCACCCTTGCCAGTAGTTCGCTGATTTCAGCGTGAGAAGAAAAGCCCCGCTATCGCGGGGCTTTTTTAATCGGT
This sequence comes from Pseudomonadota bacterium, assembly GCA_023423415.1. Classification (GTDB taxonomy): domain Bacteria; phylum Pseudomonadota; class Alphaproteobacteria; order Rhizobiales; family Xanthobacteraceae; genus Pseudorhodoplanes. The sequence continues at coordinate 1,619 of JAFAFP010000268.1, forward strand.
GCTGATCCGCGGCACACCGAATGGCGAGGTGGGGCGTTGTGGTGCCTGCTTCTTTCTTTGGGGTGCTCGCTGCTGTCTCTTTGCCGGCGCCGATGTTGCGCTCGATCCTGTCACTGGTGAGAGACCTTTCAGCGCCGCGTCCGCCGCGCGCTCGCCGGATTCCCACGCGCCACCGACCGTGCCCCACAATGTTTCGTGCGCCGCTTCACCGGCGTAAAAAACACGATCGAGCAACGGCTCCATCAGGATACGGCGCGACGGCTGGCCGCCGACCGAAGCGGCAGAGAACGACCCTTGCACAAACGGCGATAACGCCCATTGCGTTGCATGGGTGCGCGTGATCGCCTTCTTCACATCGGCACCATAGAGTTTATCGAGCCAGTCCATCGCGAACGCCGTCATGTCGCGTGGCCCCTTGGCTGCAAGCTCGCGCCCGAACGATCCGGCAACGTCAACGTAGGCGAGCGAGCTGCCGCCGACGTTGGCCAGCAGCGCGGCGGTGCGGTTGCTGTCCGCCTTCTCGAACACAAGATCATCGCGCGACAGTCCGAACGGGTTGCCGACAACCTCGAGCGCGATGCGTTCATAATGACCAAGACGCAGCCGACTCAACGCATCGAGCTGCCGCTTCGGCAAGGCCGGCGCAAACGCGATCTTGCCGTCGAGCAGCACGTTGGTCGATACGGTGACAATCACCGCGCGTGCCTGCAGGCTACCTTTGCCGGCCGTCTCGATCAGGAAGCCGCTCCGACCCTGCGCGGTGATCTTCGTCACCGGCGTCGACAGCTGCACCGGCAGACCCTCGGCCAGTTTCGTCACCAACGCGCCGAACCCTTGCCGGCAATAGGCGTCGACATCGCGCTCGTGCGAACGCGTGAAGTCGACCACCGACAGTTCCGGGAAGTCTTTCCCGCAGCTGAAGGGGCCGAGATAGAATTCCATCAGGTGCCGCCACTCGCCGAGATCCTTCGGCATCGCCTGCGCGCAAGAAACGTCGACCTTGCCGCGAGCAGCATCCTCGATGGCGCGCTTCCCCCGAGCAAGGACCGATAAATACTCTTCCAGCTCGCTTTCACGAGCATTACGGCGCCCGATCCGTATGCGTTGGCCGGGGGGCGCCGGATAGATCTCAAGGCCTGTCCCCGGCGCCATTTTCGCCAAAGGATTGGTTTCCGGGACATGCAGCCAATGGGCCCCGACATCGTATGGCACCCCAAATGTCGTCATATCGGTGATGCACCGCCCGCCGACCCGCTCCGCAGCTTCCAGCACGACGACGCGGCGGCCAGCCGCGCCGATCCGGCGCGCCGCGGCAATGCCGGCAGCGCCAGCCCCAACGATCGCGACGTCGGTCTCGGCCGCGAAGGACGTCCCGTGAAACACAGGAAAAGATGCAGCTCCGGCTGTCGCCATGAGGAATGAACGGCGGGAAATTGATGGCATGGTTACCGCAGACTTTGCGCCCCCGGCCCCACTATCCGAAAAAAGCAGGATTCTGCAAACGGATGATGTCAGGCCCGCTCAACGGTGCGTGAGCCTGTGAACCGCATTGCAACGCCTTTCGACGACAATAGCGAAAACAAGCGGACATGCGGGCAACCCAATCCGATTGCCGCATACGGGAGGACAGGCGCTCATGAGCCACATGCTCGACGGAATCGGGCGAATGCTGGCCCGTTATCTGGAAAAGCCGGTGCAGGGCTATGAGCCCTTCACACCGAGCGACTTTGCCGCCCTGCAGGCCACACTCCGCCCCGGCGACGTGCTGCTGGTCGAGGGCAACAATCACGTTTCCGGCATCATCAAATATCTCACGCAATCCACATGGTCCCACGCCGCGCTCTATGTCGGCCGCATCGGCGACCGCGAAAGCGCCGACGGTGAACCATTGACGCTGGTGGAAGCCAATCTCGGAGAGGGTGTCGTTGGGGCTCCTCTTTCGAAATACGCGCGCTATCACACGCGAATCTGCCGCCCGACCGGACTGACGGCCGAAGATCGCGCGCAGGTTTGCGCCTATGCTGCCGAACGGATCGGCTTCGACTATGACATGAAAAACATCATCGACCTGATGCGCTTCCTGATGCCGATGCCGGTGCCGCAACGCTGGCGCCGCAAGATGATGAGCATGGGCTCGGGCCATCCGACCCGCATCATCTGCTCGGCCTTGATCGCGCAGGCTTTCGATTCGGTGCGCTATCCGATCCTGCCGAAGATTAGCCGTGTGGATAGCGAATCCGCGCGAGAGGAGCTTCTCGAAATCCGCCATTCCTCGCTATACGCGCCACGTGACTTCGACATTTCACCCTATTTCGAGGTGGTGAAGCCGACGCTAGCAAACGGCTTCGACTACAAGAAAGTGCAATGGGCGGATCTCGCGACGCCACTCGATCCGCTGCCGGCCACGGCCAGCGCGGCCGCACTGGCGATCGCCGCCGACGGTCTCATAAGCGTCTGACCCCAATTTCATCGAAAATTCATGGTCCACGGACTTGTACCGGGGAGCGCTCGTTTTATGTCTGCTCCTCGAAAAGGGCTGGAGGACCACCACCATGTTCGACGCCGCCATAAAGGCGCTGCAGCAGATGTTCACGCCACCATTCCGGTCGGTGCTGATCAAGTCGATGCTGTTTGCCATTGTGATGATCGTTCTGATCGGTGTCGGGCTTTACAAGGGTCTCGACTGGCTGGCGAATTACGGCAGCGTCTGGGCTGAAAGCACAATCGGCCCCTCGGCGCATACACCACTGTCCTGGGTGATCTGGATCGCCTCAATCGCCACCGCCTTCGGCATCGTGATCGGCGGCGTGTTCCTGATGCCCGCAGTGACCGCCTTCGTCGGCAGCTTCTTTGTCGACGAGATCGCGGAACTGGTCGAGCGCGAATATTATCCGGCCGACCCAGCCGGCCATCCGTTGCCGCTGGCGCGATCGCTCGTTGAAGGCAGCAAGACGGCGCTGGTGGCGATCCTCGTCTATCTGATCGCGCTGCCCTTCATCATCTTTGCGGGCCTTGGCTTTCTCATTCTCTTCGTCGCCGCGGCCTATCTGCTCAGCCGTGAATATTTCGAACTCGCAGCGATGCGGTTTCGTCCGGCCGAGGAAGCCAAGGCCTTCCGCAAGGCGAACCAGACCAGCGTATTCACGGCGGGCCTTCTGATCGCGCTGTTCGTGTCGATCCCGATCGTCAATCTCGCGACGCCACTCTTCGGCATGGCGATGATGGTGCATCTGCACAAGAAGCTGTCGGGACGCAAGCCGTCCATGATCGAAGCGCGCGCGTAATTCACGCGGCGACGGTCTTGCCCGGCCAACGGCAAAGATCCGCGATCACGCATTTCTCGCACAGCGGCTTGCGGGCGAGACATGTATAGCGTCCGTGCAAGATCAACCAATGATGCGCATGCATCATGAATTCGGCGGGGATGACTTCGACCAGCTTCAATTCGACGTCGAGCACATTCTTGCCGTGCGCGAGACCGGTCCGGTTCGAGACACGGAACACATGCGTATCGACTGCCATGGTCGGTTGACCGAACGCCATATTGAGCACGACATTCGCGGTCTTGCGGCCGACGCCCGGCAGCGCTTCCAGCGCCGCGCGATCATTCGGCACTTCGCCGCCGTGCTCAGCGATCAGCCTTTCCGACAACGCAATCACGTTCTTGGCCTTGTTGCGAAACAGGCCGATGGTCTTGATGAAATCGCGCACGCGGTCTTCGCCAAGTTTCACCATCTTCTCTGGCGTATCGGCCGCGGCAAACAAAGGCGGTGTCGCCTTGTTCACACCTGCGTCAGTCGCCTGCGCTGACAGCACCACCGCGACCAGCAGCGTGAACGGATTGATGTGCTGCAATTCACCCTTGGGTTCCGGGTCGACCTTCTGAAATCTTCGGAACGCCTCGGCGATCTCCTCCCTGGTCCAAGGCCGAATGTCGCCATGCATGGCCTCCTTGTCGGCCTCGACCTGCGCTTTGGGCGGTTTCAGCCTAGCGGCCTTGCCCGCCTTCGCGGCCCGAACGGCTTTCACGGCCTGGGCCGACTTTCCATTGGTCTTGCGTTTTTTTGCTACGGTTTTGGTGGGGGTCGTTTTTCGAGCCATTTCTCCCCTATATTGACGCTTATGAATGTGGACAACGACCCGAATTCCGAACCCACATTGTTTTCAGCTGTGATGACGCCGCATCGCTCCCTCGGCGAGGGCGGCTTTGTGATCATGATGCTGATGGTTGCCGGCGTCAGCTTTATAGCCGGATTGGCCTTCCTGATGGCCGGCGCGTGGCCGATCACCGGCATATTCGGACTGGACGCGGCACTCATTTACTGGGCGTTCCGGGCCAATTACCGTGCCGCCCGCGCCTATGAGCAGATCGTCGTTACGCCGACCGAACTGACCTTCCGAAAAGTGACCGCAAAAGGGGCAATGACTGAATGGCGTTGCAACCCGCTTTGGGTCCGGCTCGATCGCAGCGTGGATGAGGACTTTGGCGTGCAGGAACTGCACCTTGTGTCGCGGGGGAAAGCAGTGCCTATCGCGGGGTTTCTCAGCCCGGACGAGAAGGACAGCTTCGGCAAAGCCCTGCAAGCCGCCCTTGCTGCGGCCAAGCGCGGACCAGACCGCACCGTGTTGGCGTAAGGAATAGCGCTGCGCCTTCCAGAAATCGGGTGGGTTCTGCCGACTGGGCGGATTATCTGACGCGAGAGAATCCAACAATGAGGCCAACCATGCTCTCTCCCGATCGCGTTCCGAACGCCACATCGCTGGTTGCCGCCGCTGATGACTATGACGTGGTCCGCCGCGCCATCGCCCATATCCGGGGGCATTGGCGGGAACAGCCCGATATCGACACCATCGCCGAAGCCGCCAGTGTCACGCCGACCGAATTGCACCACCTGTTCCGTCGCTGGGCAGGCTTGACACCCAAGGCTTTCCTGCAGGCATTGACCTTGGACTATGCGCGCAATTTGCTGCGCGATTCCGCTAGCGTGCTGGAGGCGACTTATGAAGTCGGCTTGTCCGGCCCCGGCAGACTGCACGATCTCTTTGTCACGCACGAAGCCATGTCGCCCGGCGAATGGAAGTCCGGTGGCGAAGGCCTTGAGATGCGTTACGGCTTTCACCCGTCGCCATTCGGCCAGGCGCTCGTGATTGTTGCACCCCGGGGACTTGCAGGTGTTGCGCTGGTCGACCCAGGCAGCGAACGCGAAGCGCTCGCCGATATGACGCGCCGCTGGCCGAAGGCCACCTATATCGAGGACAGGGACGGCACGGCGCCGATAACCGCGCGGATCTTCGATCCGACTCTTTGGCGTGCAGACCAGCCGCTGCGTGTTGTACTCATCGGCACGGATTTCGAAGTCCGCGTCTGGGAAACGCTGTTGAAAATCCCGATGGGTCGTTTCACGACCTATTCGGATATCGCCTGCAAACTGAATTCACCGAAAGCGGCCCGCGCCGTGGGTGCAGCTGTCGGCAAGAATCCGATCAGCTTCGTCGTGCCGTGCCATCGCGTGATCGGCAAGAGCGGTGAGCTCACTGGCTATCACTGGGGTCTGACGCGCAAGCGCGCCATGCTCGGCTGGGAAGCGGGACAGGTGGCGTAACTGTCACCAGTTGCACCCCTCATTCCGAGGCGCGCCGAAAGCGTGCCCCCGAAATCCGATCCTTTCTCGAATTGCATCATTCCGGGTTCGCCTGCTCCGCAGGCG
>JAFAFP010000071.1 GCA_023423415.1 Pseudomonadota bacterium
GCTGCCGAATAACAACGCCCGTTTTCGAGGAAACGACCATGACCACTTCAGGTATTGGCGCGTCCGTACGGCGCGTCGAGGATCAACGGTTCATCACCGGTGCTGGGCAGTATGTCGATGACATCAATCGTCCTGGCCAAAGCTATGCCGTGTTCGTGCGCTCGCCGCATGCGCACGCCAAGATCAACGGAATTGATACGTCGGCTGCTTCGGCGGCTCCTGGCGTTCTCGCCGTATTCACCGGCGCTGATCTCGCCAAGGATAAAATCGGCGGACTGATCTGCGGCTGGATGATCCATTCCAAGGACGGCTCGCCGATGAAGGCCGGCGCGCATCCGGCGCTCGCCGTCGGCAAGGTGCGCTATGTGGGAGACCATGTGGCCGTCGTCATCGCCGAGACTCTGGCCCAGGCCCGTGACGCCGCCGAACTGGTCGACGTCGATTACGAACCGCTGGACGCCGCAGTCGAGACGGCAACCACTCAGGAGTCCGGCAAGCCGCAGATCCACGACGAAGCGCCGAACAATACGGTGTACGAGTGGCACCTGGGCGATAAGTCCGCGACGGATGCCGCCTTCGCTGCCGCCAAGCACGTCACGAAGCTGGACCTCGTCAATAACCGCCTGATCCCGAACGCCATGGAGCCACGTGCGGCCATCGGCGATTACGACAGCGGCACCGGCACTTTCACGCTGTGGACCACAAGCCAGAACCCGCATGTCGCGCGCCTGGTGTTGTCGGCCTTCATCGGCATCGCTCCGGAGAATCGGCTGCGCGTGATCGCGCCGGATGTCGGTGGTGGCTTCGGATCGAAGATCTTCATCTATGCCGAGGAGACGGTGTGCATCTGGGCGGCGAAGAAAATCCGGCGTCCGGTGAAGTGGACCGCCGACCGCACCGAGGCGTTCCTCGCTGACGCGCATGGCCGCGATCACGTGACGACGGCAGAGTTGGCCGTGGACGCGAACAACACGATCACCGGCATGCGTGTGAAGACCAAGGCCAATCTCGGCGCGTATCTCTCGACGTTCTCGTCGTCGGTTCCGACCTACCTGTACGCGCCGCTGCTGTCCGGTCAGTACAACATTCCGGCGATCTATTGCGAGGTCGATGGCGTCTACACCAACACCGCGCCGGTCGATGCTTATCGTGGTGCAGGCCGTCCGGAAGCAACGTTCGTCGTCGAGCGGCTGGTGGAAGTGACAGCGCGGCAGCTTGGGATTGATCCGGCGGAGTTCCGGCGCAAGAACTTCATCACCGCGTTTCCGCACGCAACGCCGGTCATCATGACCTACGACGCGGGCGACTACGACGCCTCTATGCGCAAGGCGCTGGAGATGGCGGACTACGCCAACGTCGGTAAGCGCAAGGCGGAGAGTGCCAAGAAGGGTCTGCTGCGCGGCATCGGCTTCTCGGCTTACATCGAGGCGTGCGGCATCGCACCGTCGAAGGCGGTCGGTTCTCTCGGCGCTGGCGTCGGCCTGTGGGAGTCGGCGGAAGTGCGCGTCAATCCAGTTGGAACGGTCGAGATCTTGACCGGCTCGCACAGCCATGGTCAGGGTCACGAGACCACCTTCGCGCAGCTCGTCTCGCACCGGCTCGGCATTCCCATCGAGCAGGTGTCGATCGTGCACGGCGATACCGACAAGGTGCAGATGGGCATGGGCACCTACGGCTCGCGCTCCGGCGCGGTCGGCATGAGCGCCATCTACAAGGCGATCGACAAGGTGATCGTGAAAGGCAAGATCGTCGCCGCCGCCTGCATGGAGGTGCCGGATGATACGGTCGACTTCAATGACGGCGTATTCTCCGGCCGTGGCACCAATAAATCGATGACGTTCGGTGAGGTGGCGCTGCAGGCCTACGTTGCCCATAAGTTCGACACCGAAAAGATCGAGCCCGGTCTCAAGGAGGGCGCGTTCTTCGATCCGAAGAACTTCACGTTCCCTTCCGGCGTGCACATCGCGGAGGTCGAGATCGATCCCGAAACCGGCGTCACCCGCATCGACCGCTGGACCGCTGTCGATGACTTCGGCGTGCTGATCAATCCGATGATCGTCGAAGGTCAGGTGCACGGTGGTATCGCGCAGGGGGTCGGTCAGGCGCTGCTGGAAGGTGCTGTCTATGACGACAGCGGCCAGCTTCTGACCGCGAGTTACATGGATTACTGCATGCCGCGTGCGGACGATCTACCATCGTATGCGGTGTCGATGACGCACACGCCGTGCCCATCCAATCCGCTGGGCATCAAGGGTTGTGGCGAGGCCGGTGCGATTGCCGCGCCGCCCGCGCTGATCAACGCCATCACCGATGCGCTGGGCCATGAGGACATCGCCATGCCGGCGACGCCGCAGGCGGTGTGGCGCGCGGCGCAGAAGTCCGTCACCAAACAAGCGGCCGAGTGAGGGAGGAAAACCATGTACGCTTTTGATTATCGCCGTCCTCATTCGGTCAACGAGGTCGATCTCGCCATGAAGGCGATGCCGGGCGCGAAACTCCTCGCGGGCGGGCAGACGCTCATTCCCACGATGAAGCAGCGCTTGGCGCAGCCTGAGAATGTCATCGATCTCGGCGGCATCGAGGAGTTGCGGAAGATATCGGTGTCGAGATCGGAACTGGTGATCGGTGCCATGGCCACGCATGCGTCGGTTGCAGAGTCGGCGGATGTGAAGTCGGTGCTGCCAAGCCTTGCAGCACTGGCCGAAGGCATCGGCGATCCACACGTGCGCAATCGTGGCACCATTGGCGGCTCGCTCGCCAACAACGATCCGGCAGCGGACTATCCTGCCGCGGTGCTGGCCCTTGGCGCAACGATCCACACCAGTAAGCGTGAGATCGCCGCGGATGTGTTCTTCGACGGTCTGTTTACGACCACGCTGGAGGACGGCGAGGTGATCACGCGCATCAGCTTCCCTGTGCCCGCGAAGTTTGCCTACGCCAAATTCGCCAATCCGGCCTCGCGGTATGCGCTGGTCGGCGTGGCGGTCGCGCAGCGCGGCGACGATGTGCGCGTGGCGGTGACAGGCGCGGGACAGGATGGTGTGTTCCGCGTGCCGGAGATGGAAGCGGTGCTGAAGGGTAATTTCGCCGCGAATGCGCTGAACGGCATCACAGTCGATGCCGCCAACCTCAGCTCCGACATCCATGCCGATGCGGACTACCGCGCACATCTGATCGGCGTAATGGCCAAGCGGGCTGTGTCGGCTCTGGCGTAAGGCTTGGTGCGGCGCGTCCCACATGGATGCGCCGCTTTTATCTCGAGACGACAGGA
>JAFAFP010000104.1 GCA_023423415.1 Pseudomonadota bacterium
GCATAGGTGAGAGCAGCCGTACGCGACAGTATTTTTGAGTCCTTACGGCCCTGACCGTCGAGATAGGCGGCCGTCTCCTCGCCCAGACCCATCCCTTCGCGGAACAGCTGCGAGAAAGCCTGCGAGCCCGCCAGCTTCTCGCCAAATGAAATCGCGCCGTCGCTGTTATGCGCGGATAATTCCGACATCACGCTTTCGCCTCACCCGTTACTGGCGACGAGCATAGTCGCCATTGGGTGAACGCGTAAAGCAAATGCGCTGCTAATTTGAATTCATAGTTGCCAGACGGCCTTGCGTCGCGCGAGGTGTTCCGTTCTGGGACAAAAAAGAGCCGCCGTTACCGGCGGCTCAAGTGGATAACAGGGAGGCGTCAAACAGAGTGGACAGGAGCCACTCGAAAGAATGCCCATGAAGATGGACACGGGACTGGTAATAGGCCGGAAAGCTTAAAGTTGAGTTAAATGCAAAATGTTTCGTAAATCACTGCAACGCAATGCGCGCATATCGCGCCTTGTTCACTTCTTGAAAAACTGATCCGCAGTCGCGCGCGACGATTGTTTCTTCGCGATATCAGCTTCAATCCGCGCGATTTCCTCGCGCAACAACGCGATGCGTTCGTTGAGCTCGACAACTGAAATCAGCGACAGATCCTGACCGATCTCGTGCTGCAATTTTTTCTTCGGACGATCGTCGTCATCGAAAGCCGGCATCGCTTGTCCCGCTGAATTGTGTTTTTGCTTCGCAAAATTAGCGACCATCATCGCGGTTGTCACATCCTGATACGGCGACTATGAAACGGCACCGCCAATTTTGCTGCAGGAATTAACCATGACCTCCATTCCCTCGCGCATGACCGTTATCGGCATCAAGGAACCGGGCGGACCGGAGGTGCTGGTGCCGGAGGAGCGGCCGGTTCCATCGCCCGGCGCAGGCGAGATCCTGGTGAAGGTCGCTGCGGCCGGCGTGAACCGTCCCGACGTGCGGCAACGCCAGGGCACCTATCCACCGCCGAAGGGAGCGAGCGACATCCCCGGCCTCGAGATTGCCGGCGAAGTCGCCGCTGTCGGTGAAGGCGTCACGCGCTGGAAGATCGGCGACAAGGTCTGTGCGCTGGTCGTTGGCGGCGGCTATGCCGAATATTGCCTCGCCTATGACAGCCATGCGCTGCGCGTGCCGCCATCGCTGACAATGGTGGAGGCCGCGGCGATGCCGGAGACCTTCTTCACCGTATGGCAGCATCTGATGATGCGCGCGCAGATGCAGAGCGGCGACTGGGTGCTGGTGCATGGCGGAACGTCCGGCATCGGCACGACGGCGATCATGCTGGTGAAGGCATTCGGCGGAAAGGTCATCACCACCGCCGGCTCCGACGACAAATGCGAAGCGGCAAAGAAGCTCGGCGCCGATGTCGCGGTGAACTACAAGACGCAGGACTTCGTCGAGGAAACCAAGAAAGCCACCGGCGGCAAGGGCGCCAACGTCATCCTCGACATCGTCGGCGGCGATTACATCGACCGCAACTATGATGCGGCAGCCGACGGTGGGCGCATTGCGCAGGTGTCGTTCGCCGCGAGCCCGAAAGCGACCGCGAATTTCGCACGCCTGATGGCCAAGCGGTTGGTGCATAGCGGCTCGACGCTGCGCCCGCGCACGATCACCGAAAAAGCCGAGATCGCGAAAGGCATCGAGGAAAAAGTCTGGCCGCTGGTCGAAGCCGGCAAGATCAAGCCGGTGATCGATTCCACCTTCCCGCTGGCGAAGGCGTCGGAAGCCCATGCCCGCATGGAAAGCAGCGCCCATATCGGCAAGATCGTGCTGACGATCTAAGGGTTGCCGCGAACTCTGCGAACACGGTCACAGTCGCTCATTTCATGCCGGCTGCGACCGCCTGATCCGCCGCAACCTCATGTTGAGGCATGCTGGACGTCATCGTTGTTGGCGGGTTTTCTCATTCGTACGAACCACCTATAACTGCGCAAATACGCCGGCCTGCGCCCCGAAATCGGCGTAAACGTCGGCCTTCTCTACCGCGCGCGTGACTGCACGGACGTGGGCCAGTTTTTGCGTCCGATGGTGCGCTCAGTTATGGATTGGCGCATAATCTGCTCGGTGATCGCTTGCATCGCCGGATTATGCGCTTGAGGACGGGGAATTTTGCCGGAACACCGCGCATACGAGACTGGATCGCGACCCTCAGCGGGCCGGCGGCAACTGCCGCGTGTGATCGCTGCGATCGCGTTCGCCTGCGCGAGCCTCTGGCTGGCGCTGACGCCGGCACGCGCCGTCGATGCCGTCAACGTGCGGACCGATGCCCCAGCCATCGACCTGACCGAGGCTGCCGAGCGCCCCCGGACCGAAGGAGACCGCCTTCAGGTGTCCACCGCGCCCGGCCCGGACGGCATCATCCGCCGCATTGAGGTGCGCGGCCGCGAGAGCGGCAACCAGTGGGCGGTGGTCGCTCTGGCCAACTCTGGCGACGAGCAGATCGACCGTCTCATCGTCGTTCCGCATTACCGCATGGTCGGGTCCGGGCTGTTCTGGCCCGACCTTGGCCTGTCGCGCGTCGTATCGGTGACCCCTAGCGCAGGCGAACGGCCTGAGCGGCAGGACAGCGCCACGGCCGACATCTTCCGCGTCACGCTCGATCCCGGATCGGTCGTGACCTACGTGCTGGAATTGCGCTCCGACAACCTGCCGCAGCTCTATCTGTGGGAACCCGACGCCTACAAGGACAAGATCAACTCGTTCACGCTCTACTACGGCATCGTCATCGGCATTGCCGGACTTCTCGCGCTGTTTCTCACCATCCTTTTCGTTGTGAAGGGGTCGGTGATGTTTCCCGCCGCCGCCGCGCTCGGCTGGGCGGTGCTGGTCTATATCGGCATCGATTTCGGATTCTGGGGCAAGGTGTTCGACATGTCGGCCGGCGCCGAGCGCATCTGGCGCGCGATCGGCGAATGCGTGCTGGCCGCCACCCTGCTCGTGTTCCTGTTTGCCTATCTCAATCTCAACCGCTGGCATGTGCGCTATGCGCATATCACCATCGCCTGGCTCGGCGGCCTTGCCGCACTGATCGCGGTGGCCTTGTACGATCCGGCCGTAGCCTCAGGGATTGCGCGCTTCTCGTTCGCCGGCGTCGCGTTTCTCGGCTTCGCCGTCGTCGTGCTGCTGTCGATGCAGGGCTTCGACCGCGCGGTGCTGCTGATCCCCACATGGTTCCTGCTGTGCATCTGGACCATTGCGGCCGGGCTCACCATCGGCGGCTTCGTGACCAACGACATCGTCGGCCCGGCCTTGCTCGGCGGTCTTGTGCTGATCGTGATGCTGATCGGCTTCACCGTCATGCAGCATGCCTTCGCCGGCTCGATCACCCACGGCATCGTGACCGACGTCGAGCGCCGCGCACTGGCGCTGACCGGCGCCGGCGACATGATCTGGGACTGGGACGTGTCCTCGGACAAGGTGTTCACCAGCCCCGAGACCGAGCAGATGCTCGGCCTGAAGCGCGGCGCGCTGGAGGGCTCGGCAGCCGGCTGGCTCGAGGTCCTGCATCCGCTCGATCGCGACCGTTTCCGCACCGCGCTCGACGCCGTGATCGAGCAGCGCCGCGGGCGCTTGATGCAGGATTTCCGCCTGCGCACGCCCGACGGACACTATCTCTGGTTCGCATTGAAGGCGCGGCCCGTCGTCGGCTCGGACGGCGAAGTGGTTCGTCTGGTCGGCACGCTGACCGACGTGACCGAATTCAAGACCGCAGAAGAGCGGCTGCTGCACGACGCCGTGCATGACAATCTCACCGGCCTGCCGAACCGCCAGCTCTTCCTCGACCGGTTCGAAGCCGTGCTCGCCTTCGCCAAGAACGATCCGGCGATGCGCCCGACGGTCATCGTCATCGACCTCGACCGCTTCAAACAGGTCAATGATTCCGTCGGCATGGCGGTCGGCGACTCCATCCTGCTGACGCTGGCGCGCCGTCTGATCCGTCTCCTGAAACCGCAAGACACGCTGGCACGATTGTCCGGCGACCAGTTCGCGCTGATCCTTCTGTCTGAGCGCGATCCGGGCCGCATCATTGCCTTTGCCGAAAACATCCGCCGCGCCATCCGCGCGCCGATCACCTTCAACGATCGTGAGATCTTCCTCACCGCCTCGATCGGCCTGTGTCTCGCCGACGGGCAATCGGCCAAGAGCGACGAGATCCTGAAAGACGCCGAGCTTGCGATGTATCATTCCAAGCGCATCGGCGGCGATCGCATCGAAGTCTTCAAGGCGGCAATGCGGGCCCGCAAGTCGGACCGGCTCACGGTGGAATCGGAATTGCGCCGCTCGATCGAGCGCGAGGAAATCAAGATCCTGTTCCAGCCGATCATCCGGCTCGAAGATCGCGCCATCGCCGGCTTCGAAGCGCTCGCGCGCTGGGATCACCCCAAACTCGGCCGACTCTCACCGGCGGAATTCATCTCCATCGCCGAGGAAATCGGTCTGATCGTCGATCTCGGCAACTTCATGCTCGACCGCACCGCACGTCAATTGAGCATCTGGCAGCGCGCGACGCGCAACCACGAAGGGTTGTTTGCAAGCGTGAATGTCTCCTCACGGCAATTGCTGCGCCAGGATCTGATCCAGGATCTGCGCACCGTGCTGTCGCGCTCATCGGTCACGCGCGGAACGCTGAAGCTCGAACTGACCGAATCCATGGTCATGGAAAATCCGGAACACGCCGCACAATTGCTGACGCGGTTGCGCGAGCTGGGCGCCGGCCTTGCGCTCGACGATTTCGGCACCGGGCATTCGTCGCTGTCCTATCTGCAACGTTTCCCGTTCGATACGATCAAGATCGATCAATCGTTCGTTCGCATGAGTTCGAAGGGTACGCGTCCGGTGATCCTGCGCTCGATCATCGCGCTCGCGCACGATCTGGGGATGGAAGCAGTCGCCGAAGGCGTGGAAACCGACTCCGATGCGGTCGAGCTGTATCACATGGGCTGCGAATACGCGCAGGGCTTCGCTTTCGGGCAACCGATGACGGCAGAGGCCGCAACCAAGATGCTCGCTGCAACCCATCGTATGGAAGCAGCGCGCTGACAACCGCGCGAGGGCGGCGGTAATCCTAACCGGTTAGGTTAAAAAAGTGTTTCGATTGCGAATGCGCAAGCGACAATTACCGTCGCTTTGTCGCGCGAATTGCAATCACGGAATTCATTGTGCCTTTTGCGACAAGGGCCGTCAGTGGCGCCCCGCTGACGGCCCGTTTATCTCACCACTTAAGTTCGGTTAAATCGCGAACGCCCTTTTGCGTTCACGCATGCCCGGCTGTGCTTGAGAGCATGCCAGGCGCGATACCGAGCTTGCGCATGGCGCGTTCGTATTTCTGTTCCGGCTCGCCGAAAATCAGTTCGTCATCGGCGTCGCAATGAAGCCAGCCGTTATTCTGGATTTCCGATTCCAATTGTCCCGGCGCCCAGCCGGCATAACCGAGTGCGAGGATTGCGCTTGCAGGACCGCTGCCGGTGGCGATCGCTTTCAGGATATCGATCGTGGCCGTGAGACAGATGCCGTCGTCGATCGGCAGCGTCGAATTCTCGATGAAGAAGTCCGCCGAATGAAGCACGAAACCGCGTCCGGTTTCGACCGGACCGCCTTTCATCACTTTCACGTCGTCATGGCCTGGCGACACCATGATGGCGTCCTCATCCGAGACGACGTTGAGCTGCATCAGGAGATCGGGAAAGTTGATGTTGCTCGCCGGTTGATTGACGATGATACCCATCGCGCCTTCCGCCGAGTGCGCGCAAATATAGATCAGCGTACGCGCGAAGCGATCGTCGCTCATCGACGGCGAGGCAATCAGCATCTGGCCGTCGAGATAGCCGCGCGATGACGGCGATTTGCTCGTTACCGACGCCTTACCCGTCGCCGATGTCTTGCCCATGCCCGATTTTGGTATCTTCATGTAACCAGATTACCTGTTTCACGCCCGGATGTGAAAGGGGACTTTCGCAACCCATCACGGCGATTTCAGTGGCCCCATTTCGCAGAAAACCGTAAATGCGCTGCATGTTCCAACGTCTATCGCGCCTACCTTTTTTTGCCACAATCGCGATCGCAGCGATGCTGCAGGCGGCTGTGGCCGATACGTCGGCATGGGACGGCGATTCCAAGTCTGGAATTCGCCTGATCGCAGGCAGCACGAAAATTGAGTCCGGCACACCGATTATCCAGGCCGGCGTCGAAATTCGCCTTGCAAGCGGGTGGAAGACATACTGGCGCTATCCGGGCGACTCCGGCGTGCCGCCGCACTTCGATTTCAACCAGTCCGACAATGTGAAGTCAGTCAGCCTGTCTTGGCCAGCCCCGGAGCGAATTGCCGACACTGAAGGCGTCACCATCGGCTACAAGAAGGGGGTCGTCTTCCCGCTTCGGGTCGTGCCGAAAGACGCCAGCAAGCCGGTGCTCCTGCGACTCAAGCTCGATTACGCGATCTGCGAGAAATTGTGCATCCCCGCCCAGGGCCGCGCCGAATTGACCCTCAAGTCCGGCAGCGATGAGACGATTGCGCTTATTGCAGCATCCGAAAAGCGTATCCCTCACAAAAGTCCGCTCGGGGCCAATGCGCCGCTGTCGGTCAAATCGTTTCATCGTGACGACAGCGTAAAGCCTGCGCGTCTTATTGTGGATGTCGGTGCGCCCGCGCGCGTTCCGGTCACGCTCTTTGCCGAAGGACCGGCGACCGATTGGGCCCTGCCGGTACCGAAACCGACCGACGGCGCGCCCGAGGGCATGCAGCGTTTCGTCTTCGCGCTGGACGGTATGCCGCCCGGCAAGACCGCGGACGGCGCTACCATCAGGCTGACGGCTGTCTCGGCCCAGGATGCGATCGAGACCACGATCCGTCTCGACTAACGCCTACACCCGCCCTATTTTGCAGAGCCTTCCCTCAGGGGATGATGCCGAAAAGCGCGAAGCGGTTTTCGGACGACATCATGCCCAAGGTATATGACAACGATCACGTTTATGATTTTGGATCATTCTAGTCCAAGATCATCGTGATCTTGTGCGGCCGGGTCGCGGCGGCGCAAAATTGGACAATAGAAAGGACTGCAACCATGACCATCAAGGTCGGCGAAAAACTGCCCAACGCCACGTTCCGCGTCATGACGGCGGAAGGGCCGAAGCCGAAGACCACCGACGAGGTGTTCAAGGGCAAGAAGGTCGTGCTGTTCGCCGTTCCCGGCGCCTTCACACCGACCTGCAGCAAGAATCACCTGCCTGGCTTCGTCGCCAATGCCGCAGCGATCAAAGCCAAGGGCATCGACGCCATTGCTGTGACTGGCGTGAACGACGCGTTCGTGATGGATGCGTGGAAGAAGTCCGCCGGCTCCGACGACATCGAATTCCTCGCTGACGGCAGCGCCGATTTTGCCAAGGCGGTCGGCCTCGAACTCGACGCAGGGGCCATGGGTCTTGGCACCCGCTCCAAGCGGTATTGCATGGTCGTGGACGATGGCGTGGTGAAGTCGCTTGCCATCGAAGACTCGCCCGGCAAGGCCGACGCTTCCGGCGCCGAAGCGCTGCTGAAGTCGCTTTAATCGAATCTGAAATATTTCCGCTCATTCCCGCGTAAGCGGGAATCCAGTGCTTGGCTCTGGGTCCCCGCCTTCGCGGGGACGAGCGGGAATAATAAAGTGAGCGAGAACAGCTCTATTTCGCCGATCTCATCTCCGCAATCGCAGCACGCGCAAGTTCATCCGCGCGCTCGTTGAGATCATGGCCGGCATGGCCTTTCACCCAATGCCATGTGACATCGTGGTGTGAGATCGCGGTATCGAGCCGCTGCCACAGATCGACATTCTTCACCGGCTTCTTGTCGGCGGTGCGCCAGCCGTTTTTCTTCCAGCCGTGGATCCAGCCCATGATGCCGTTCCGCAGATACTGACTGTCGGTATGCAGATCGACGCGGCACGGTTTCTTCAAGGCTTCAAGCGCCGAGATCGCCGCCATCAATTCCATGCGGTTGTTGGTGGTGTGGGCCTCGCCGCCCTTCAGCTCCTTGGTGTGCCCCCCAGACTGCAGGATCGCGCCCCAGCCGCCTGGACCGGGATTGCCCGAACAGGCCCCGTCAGTGTGGATGATAACGTGTGGCAGGCTCACGCGAGTTCACGCGCCTCGACGCCATAGTCGTGGACGCTGTGCGCCTTCTGGTGAAAGCACAATTTGCGGAAGTATTCCTGCGGGCTCTTCGGTCGCACCAGCGCGCCCGGGGGCACATTCAGCCAGTCCACCACGCGCGTCAGCAGGAAGCGCAACGCCGCGCCGCGTGCGAGCAGCGGCATCGCCTCGAGTTCGGCATCGGTCAGCGGCCGCACCCTCGCATAGCCTTGCAGCAGCGCGCGCCCCTTGGTGACGTTGTAGGAGAAATCGGTCTCGAAGCACCACGCGTTGAGGCAGATCGCAACGTCGTAAGCGAGCATGTCGTTGCAGGCAAAATAGAAGTCGATCAGACCCGACAACCGCTCGCCGAGAAAGAACACGTTGTCGGGAAACAGATCGGCATGGATCACGCCTTCCGGCAATCCGCGCGGCCATGATGCTTCAAGCGCATCGAGTTCCCCGGCGATGATCTCGTGCATGCCGTGCTGCACGGCATCGACTCGCGCGGCGCAGGAATCGAACAGCGGCCGCCAGCCGGCGACCGACAGGGCATTGGCCCGCCGCAGCTTGAAGTCGCTGCCGGCCAGATGCAGCCTGGCCAGCGCCTCGCCGACCGCGGCGCAATGCCTGGCATCGACGCGCCGCATCCACATGCCTTCCAGGAACGTCACCAGAGCCGCGGGCCGCCCGCACAATGTGCCGAGCGCTTCGCCGTCGCGCGCCTTCACCGGCTGCGGGCAATTGATGCCGCGCTCGGCGAGATGCTCCATCAATCCAAGGAAGAACGGCAGGTCAGCAGCCGCCACGCGCTTTTCGTACAGCGTGAGGATGAAATACCCGGCCTCGGTGTGCAGCAGATAGTTGGAATTCTCGACGCCTTCGGCGATGCCCTTGTAGGAGAGCAGCTTGCCGATGTCGTAACGCGCGATGAAGGCCGCCAAATCCTCGGCTGCGACGTCGGTATAGACGGCCACGGACTACTCCGCGGCTTGCGTCGGCCGCAGCGCACGCGGCAGGGGGAAAAACACGTCTTCTTCTGCGGCCGCCATCGTCTCGACCATCAGATGGTAGCGCTCGGCGAACGCGTCGAGCACTTCCTCGACCAGCACTTCCGGCGCCGATGCGCCGGCTGTCACGCCGAGCGAGGAAATCGAGCCGAACTTCTCCCAGTCGATGTCGGCCGCACGCTGCACCAGCGCGGCAAACTTGCTACCGGACCGTTCGGCGACTTCCTTCAGCCGTTGCGAATTGGAGGAATTCGGTGCGCCGACCACGATCATCGCCTCGACCAGCGGAGCGACTTTCTTCACCGCGTCCTGCCGGTTGGTGGTGGCGTAGCAGATATCTTCCTTGTGCGGGATCGTGATCGAGGGAAACCGCTCTTTCAGAATGTCCGCGATCTCGGCCGTGTCGTCGATCGACAGCGTGGTCTGCGTGACATAGGCGAGATTGTCGGGATTCTTCGGAGCGAACCTGCGCGCATCATCCATGGTCTGGATCAGGGTGATGCTGCCTTCGGGCAATTGCCCCAGTGTTCCCACCACTTCCGGGTGACCGGCATGCCCGATCAGCACAATCTCCTTACCGCGGCGGAAATGGATTTCCGCCTCCCGGTGCACCTTGGTGACCAGTGGGCAAGTCGCGTCGAATGTGAGAAAATTGCGCGTCTTGGCATCGTCCGGGACCGCTTTTGGCACGCCATGCGCGGAAAATACCACCGGGGCCTCAGTATCCGGGATTTCGGACAGTTCCTCGACAAAGATTGCGCCCTTGGCCTTCAGGCTTTCGACCACATAGCGGTTGTGGACGATCTCATGGCGGACGTAAACCGGCGCACCATAAAGCGAGAGCGCCCGTTCGACCGAATCGATCGCCCGAACCACCCCGGCGCAGAACCCGCGCGGGGAACACAGGATCACCTTCAGCGACGGCTTTGAACCATCCGGCGTGGCAAGGGGCGCCATCATTCGCGTTTTTTCATCGGACACGGTGACACCGACATGGGGGCCTGACAGGGGGGAAGTCAAGGCGCACAATTCGACTTGGACGCAGCAATCGACTTAATTGAATAGAAAAGCTATCATGGTGTTCTGTGGCCTTCACAGCCACAGCGGGGGCGAAGCTATGAACATCATTCAGCTGAAGTTCGCCGGTATCGCACTCATCTCCGTCGCCATGGGCGCGGCACTCAGCGGTTGCGCGGGCGGAGCCAATTATCACGTTCAGAACGCGCCCGGTTCACCCTTGCCGCGTCACGCGCTGGCGGACGAGGTCTATCTCGACGGAACCGGTCCTTCAGCCCGGCGTAGCGCGGGGCTCCGGGAGTCCGGCGCCGAGACGCTGTACGCCGCTCCGCCGCCTGCCAACGCCCCATCGCATGCGGTGGTCCGCACCAGGCCGACGGCGATCCCGCGGGCAGACGACATATCGGCAAGCACCACTGGCTCACGGAACACCGCCCAGGGTGGCGCCACCAAGCCGTTTTCCGATGAATGGTGGGAGAAGGAAAAGGCGGATGACGCCCGGCTCCGCGCCCGGATGAACATCTGCCGGGGCTGCTGACCCGCGGCCGCGGCCCCGAAACCCGCCCGGACGGCTCACGAGTTGGTTGCCGGGCCGGGCCCCAGAGCATATATTCCATGTAATTCCAGTCATCCCCGATGACGACCTGCTTTGTCCCGTGAGGGGGCGAAGCGTGAAAGAGAGTTTTTGCCATGCAGGAAGCGCCGCTGATGCCGAAAGCCACCGCCGTGTGGCTCGTCGAGAACACCGCGCTGTCGTTCGATCAGATCGCCGAATTCTGCAAACTGCACCCGCTCGAAGTGCGGGCGATTGCGGATGGGGATTCCGCACAGGGCATCAAGGGACTTGACCCGATCCAGACCGGCCAGCTCACCCGCGAGGAAATCGAGCGCGTGGAGAAGGACGGCAAAACCCGTCTCAAGCTCGCCGAACGCAAGGTGCGTGTGCCGGAGCAGAAGACCAAGCGCGGACCGCGCTACACGCCGGTGTCGCGCCGCCAGGACCGTCCGAACGCGATCCTGTGGTTGATCCGCAATCATCCGGAACTGAAGGACAGCCAGATCATGCGTCTGGTTGGCACGACCAAATCGACCATTCAGGGCATTCGCGAGCGCACCCACTGGAACGCGGCCAATCTCCAGCCGCTCGATCCGGTGACGCTTGGCCTGTGCTCGCAGATTGATCTCGACATGCAAGTGGCCAAGGCCGCGAAGGAAAAGCCTGTCCCGACCGATCTCGAGCGTGTGACGCTGCTGCCGGCCTCAGTCACAACCGCGCCGGCTGACGAAGACGTTCATGCACCCGCCGGCTCGCGGTCGCATGACGAAGACGATGACGTCAGTGCCGTGTTCGCCAAGCTGAAGAAGATCGGCGGCACCAAGCCGGAAGACGAATAAACAAACATCACTTCCGTTCATCCCCGCGAAAGCGATCCAGGCGAACACTGGATTCCCGCTTGCGCGGGAATCAGCGGATGGTTTGGTGATTGGGACAGCTAATCCACCGCGAGCTTGCCCCTCGCGATCGTTTCTTGCCAAATCGCAGCTTCCGCTTTTGCGTTTTGTGCGAATTGCGGCGGCGTATCTCCACCCGGCAGAAATCCGAGATCGTCGAACCGTTTCAGCACGGCCTTATCCTGCAACGCTGCCATTACTGCAGCATAGATCGCATCCACGACCGGCTGCGGCGTTCCCTTCGGCGCAGCAAGCCCCCACCAGTTGTCTGCAAAAAATCCGCGCACGCCGCTTTCATTTGCTGTCGGCACATCCGGCACATTCGGCAGGCGCTTCTGCGATGCGACCGCCAGCGCCTTTACCTTCCCTGACTCGACGAACGCGCGGCCGACGCCCCAGCCGGCGAGATAAAGCTGAACCTCACCCGTGATCACAGCCTGCATGGCCGGCGGTGCGCCGCGATACGGCACATGCACCAACTCGATGCCGGTCATCTGCTTCAACCGTTCGACCGTCAGATGCGGCGTGGTGCCGACGCTCGGCGAGGAATAGCTCAGCTTGCCAGGATTGGCCTTGGCATAGGCGACGAATTCGCCGAGCGTCTTCACCGGCACCGACGGATTCATATAGAGCACAGACGGAACGACCGCGGCCTTGGTGATCGGCACGAACGAGGCCAGCGGATCGAACTTCACCTTCGGGAACATGAACTGGTTGATGACGAAGTTATTCGTCGCTCCCATCATCAACGTGTGGCCGTCCGGCGCGGCGGATGCAACCGCGTTCGCACCGATGGTGCCGCCACCGCCGCCGCGCGCGTCGATCACCAGCGGTTGGCCAAGCTTTTTCTCCATCACCTCGGAAAGACTTCGAATGGTGATGTCACCTGCCCCGCCCGCGGCATAGGGTACGATCACCGTGATCGGCCGTTCGGGAAAGGCGGCAAAGGCGTTACGAGGCGCCAACGCTGCTGCCGCAGCAGCGAGCAGGATCGTTCGCCGGTTCATCGCAATCATGTCAGTCTCTCCCTATGCGGCAACTTGCCTTGTTCTGTTTCATGCCCCGGCCAGATTCCGGACAATTTCGGCGGTAGACGCGACTTCACCAAAGGTCTGGACGATGTTGGCGAGAGTCGCGTTGTGTTCTTCGTCCGTGCGGGCCGCATTGCCGTCCGATACGAAAATCGTCCGGTAGTTCAGCATCATCGCGTCGCGCGCCGTGGTCTCGCAGCAGGTGTTGCTGACAGTTCCCGTCACGATGACTGTGCCGATCCCGCGCGCTCTCAATTCGTCATCGAGGTTCGAAGAACCTGCGATGAACGGACTGAAACGCGTTTTGACGCAGCGCAGATCACTGGGGACCGGCGTCAGTCCATCATAAAGGTCGAAGCCCGGATTGCCCGGCGTGAGAGCTGCGATCATCGCCGCGCCAGCTTCGGAACGTAGCCGCTTCGAAAACCAGTAACTCCAACGCTCGGCTTCATGCTGAAAGTCGGTTTGAATCCAGCAGACAGTTGCACCGGCCGATCGCAAAGCCCCGGCGAGGCCGTTGATCGCCGGGACGATGCTGCGGGCATAGGGAATTTCCAGCCTAGCTCCCTGACTCACGAACGCATTCTGCATATCGATCACCAGCAGCGCGGTTTGCGCGGGATCGATGCGTTCAAGCGGCAGGTTATAGCGTCCTCTCTCTTGCAGCAGGCGGATCGCATAGTCAGGAATGGAAATCGTATGCATCTGGCTGCTCAACGCTGCATCCCTGACTTACTCGATGCGAATCTTTGCAGCGTCGATGATGGTGCGAAATCGCGCCGTATCATCGCGGATCAATTGCGCGAAGTCCGCAGGACTTGATCCCATGGGCACGATGCCCTGGCTGACGAGAAATCCGGAGAATTCCGGATCCTTCAGCAAATTGTTGATATCGCCGTTGAGCCGGCTGACCACTCCTGCAGGCACGCCTGCGGGCGCAAACAATCCCAGCCACGACCCCTGGATGCCGTAACCCGGCAATGTCTCGGTGACGGTCTGCACGGACGGCAAATGGCGTGACCGTTCCTGTCCAAGGACCGCGAGCGCCTTCAGCTTGCCGTCCTTGAGCAGCGGCAGCGCCGGCGTCAAACCGATAAAACCGATTGGAACATGCCCGCCCATCACATCGTTGAGCGCGGCAGGGCCGCCCTTATAGGGGACGTGCGCCAGACGAATGCCAGCCTGCGCAGCCAGAGCCTCCATCGCGATGTGGTGCACTTCGCCGACACCCGCCGAGGCATAGTTGATCTTTCCCGGATTGGCCTTGGCAGCCTCGATCAACTCACTCAGCGAGTTCGGCGCGAACGAGGGATGAGCCACCAGCACGAATTCAACCCGGCCGAGCGTGGTGATCGGGGTGAAGTCCTTCTGCGCATCGTAGCTGATTTGGCGATACAGCAGCGGGTTGATCGCCATCATGCCGTCCCAGGCCATGAGCAACGCATGCCCATCGGCCGGCGCCTTTGCGACCGCAGCCGCTCCGATCATGCCAGCTGCGCCCGGACGGTTTTCGATAACGAATGGTTGGGCGTACGGAGCAGACAGATACTGTCCGATCTTGCGCGCCAACAGATCGGGTGCAGATCCAGCGCCGGTCGGGACGACGATCGAGATGGCGCGCTGCGGATACGCTTGACCGCCGGATTGCGCGTTTGCGCCAAAGGCGACCATGACTGACAGCAGCAGTATCGCGACGCCTTTGAAAAACATCTTGCGCTCCCGTCAGAGGTCAATGCGCATGAGGTCATGCGCGATCTGCAGCGGTCCCCGGTAGACGCTGCGGATTTCCTTCACGTAGGCGTCGATCTGATGCGGTCCCATCAGATCGACCGGCATATGCTTCCCGGCAGCGCGCTTCAGCACCGTCGATGTCGAATCGACGTGGCCGATATGCGTCGCGACAAGCTGCTTCACGCCGGCCTCGACCGCGAGCTTGCCAAGATCGGCCGGGCTCGTATGCGCAAAGGTGCCGACCTTCGAATGCCGGCGATGCTCGATGAAGGCCTCGGTGAACGTGCATTCGTGGATCAGCAGATCGGCTCCGCGCGACAATTCGAGGATGTTCTTGCATGGCGCGGTGTCGCCGGAGAACGTCACCACCTTGCCTTCCGCCTCAATGCGGAAACCGAAGCATGGCGAAACCTCCTGCGGGATATGGTCCATATAGGCGGCGGTGACACGCAGTTCCTTGTCTTCGAAAATCACGCCAGGCGCATATTCGCGCACGTTCGGCCGCACCGCTTCCATATTGGCCTGCCGCGCGGGATAAGAGCCGCGCGCACGGATGTCGGCATCGAAAGCGCCGCCTTCGAACAGATGGCTGACGAGGCGCTTCGTGCCCTCTGGCCCGAAGATGTTCAGCGCGCCGCTCCGGCTGAGAATCCAGCCGGAGATCACGAAGAACGGCAATTCACAGACGTGATCATGGTGCAGATGGGTGAGGAACAGATCGCCCACATCGGCTGGGTTGACGTCGACGCGCATGAGCTGGCGGGTCGCACCATGCCCGCAATCCAGCATCACATGACGGCCGCTGTCGAGCGTGAGCAGGATCGATGTGTGGCACCGATCAGGATCGGGAAGAGCAGCGCCGGTGCCAAGGAAAACGATCCGCATCAACAAATCTCCAATTGTGAAAACCGATTGTGCGCGCCGCATTTGATAAAGGAAGATCGATTTATGCTATAGTGTGATAACGATTTGGAATATCCTCTTCGGAGACGCCATGCTGTCCTCGCTCCGCACGCGCCACCTGGAAGTGCTGCTCGCCGTGGCCGAATCCGGCTCGATGCAGCGTGCGGCGCAGCGCATCCGCCTGACCCAACCGGCCATCTCCAAACTGATCGGCGAAGTCGAGGCGATCTTCGGCACTGCCCTGTTCGAGCGAAGCAAACGCGGCGTCACGCTCACCGAAAGCGGACAGGCCCTCGTCGAGCGTGCACAGTTTCTGATCAACGATCTTGAACACACAAAGGAAGAGATTGCCGCCATCGACAGCGGCACACTCGGGCGACTGCGGATCGGCGCGTTGCCTGTGGTGGAAAGCTCTATTCTTCCGCAAAGCCTCCTGGCCCTGCGCAAGGAAGCGCCCGCCTTGCGCATCCAGATCGAGGAAGGCACGCGTTCATCGCTGCTCGCCTCGCTTCGCCGCGGCGAACTCGATTGCGTGATCGGCCGGCTCGAGGTTAGCGCTGAGGAAGCGGAATTGTATTGCGAGAAGCTGCTGCGTCTGCCGGTTCTGATCGTCGCATCTCCGCGACATCCGCTGGTCCTGCAGAAGAAGCGGATAACGCTCGCCGCGCTTGCCGGGTACCCCTGGGTGCTGCCGCGCATCGGCGCACCGATCCGCACCGTGGTCGACAGTCTGTTTGTGAGCGCCGGGCTCATCGCACCGATGCCGCTGATCGAGTCCACCTCGATCCGGCTGAATTACGAACTGGTGCGCACATCGGAGATGATCGGCGTGATGAGCGAAGCCGCCGCGACGACCTATGCCGCACAGCGCCGGCTGGCGATCCTGCCGGTCGATCTTGGCGGTCACCTTCCGTATGTCGGCGTCATGATGCGCCAGCCCGGGATGTCGAAAGCCATGGCCCTGTTTCTGCGAATCCTGCGTGAACAATGCAGCGCGATGGCGTGAACCTTCACGGGAACAAATCGGTGGCAACGCAGCTTCGTCGCACCTGTCAAAACTAACAGGTGACGCGGCGCGCCGGGACTGGCCTGTATGCGCATGTCGGCTCGCTGAGTGCCCCACACTTCGGACTGAACCGGCATCCGAGCCCCCGGCGCATCTCACCAGTTGCGCCGGGGTTTTCGTTGGTAGTTGTCCATTGTGGCTTCCGGGCACTAGTGCTGCAGCGCAGCAAGGCTAATGTGCGGCCCTCATCGGCGGGGGCGTCGGGGGAAGTTACTTCAATGAAATCACAGGTGTTTTTCGCTGCTTCGGCCTTGGCGCTCGTCGTGACCCAGGCTGCAGCACAGGATCATGCGTCAGTGCGGACGCGCCACGCGGCAGCTCCGGCCACGACAGTGGAGGATACCGCTCCGCTCAGAGCCACGCGACCGACCGAAAGCAGCCAGCCTGCGGCAGCGCCCGCGAAAGCCAAGCCTGCGCGGCGCGCGGTCAAGCGTCCAGTCCGGCGAGAAACGCAGCCGCAACCGCCGCAGCCGACCGCATCCCAGAGCTGGGTGGAGCAGATCTTCGGCGGACGCGCATCACAAGGCGTGCCGCAATCGGCGCCGCGTTACGCGGTCGCACGTCCACCGTCGAACAAGCTGTTCCTCGGCATGTTCTACAAGATCGTTCCGAAGGAGACGGTGGCCTTCCACGAGAATTACAAGCCCGGCACCATCATCGTGCGGCACAGCGAACGCCGGCTGTATTATGTCCTCGGCAATGGTCAGGCGATCCGCTATGCCATCGCGGTCGGCCGTGAAGGTGAAGCCTTCTCCGGCACCAGCACCGTGTCGAACAAGCGCGAATGGCCAGGCTGGACGCCGACGCCGAATATCCTCAAGCGCCAGCCGGACCTGCCGCGTTTTGTGGAAGGCGGCCCGCAAAACCCGATGGGCGCCCGCGCGCTCTATCTCGGCCAGACACTGTATCGCATCCACGGCACCAACGAGCCCTGGATGATCGGCGAAGAAGCCTCATCCGGTTGCATCCGCATGACCAACGAAGACGTGATCGATCTGTACAACCGCACGAGCCTCGGTGCGTCGGTCGTAGTGCAGCAGTAAGCTGCCCAATCCACATCATCACAATGGCCGAATGGCCGGCTTTGCGCCGGCCATTCGTTTTCATATCCAGTTCCATGAACGAACCGGATTCCGGATCGCAGACTGCGGTCTTCAGCAGCAGCGAGGCAGCCGCACTTACGGTTGAGCATCAAACCGGATCGAACGGATGCCATCGGCAACGATCCGGTTGATATTGGCCTGCAGCTTTTCCTCTCCTTCTTCAAACTCATTACGACACAGGTAGGCAGCGCCGACCGCACCGATCGGGCCCAGCGCGGCCCCGACCATCCCGCAAATGATCGTGACGGCGTCCTTGCAAGCACGCCCGTCTATTTCCGGATTAGGATACGGGTCGATGACAAATGGACTGTTTGTAAAGCCAAGCCGCCCATCCGTAAGACGCAACGTTCCGTCAAACGAGGCAAGGTAGTTGGTGAACGGCACCTTCACTTTCGAGGTGCAAATCGTTCCGTTCAGAACATCGTCTTTGACCACCGCATAGACAAGCTCGTCACGCGACAAAGACAGGCGAGCCTTGACCGGAAATGTCGTTGATTCCACCGACCATCGATTGGACCTGATCTGCACCTTGCGATCGGTCATGACAATCGGCTGAACCAGACTTGCGGACAGTGTCTGTTCGTTAATCGTGACATCGACATCAACGACAGGAGGATCAAATGTCTCCTTCTTGCCCGGCACGAAGTGGGCGTAGTTGATCTGCGGTATCGTGAGGGAAAACAGGGCCGATCCGTTACCACGCACGAGGTTGAGATCGGTCAAGCGTAGATTTGCGCTCGCGTTTCCGCCATTTGTTGCCGCGGTAATTTGCGCCTCGATGCGCCCATCCAACAGATGCACGTCGCCCTGATCGACACGACGCAGCAATCCGGAAAGAGTCGACGATCCCTTGATCGTTGCGATGCGACCGAGACCTTCACTGAGAAACTCTCCGATCTGGGCGTCCACGCGCAACTCGCCCACCGGCAATCCATCCCGCTGCGAAAGGACGAGATCCTCTCCCGCGAGGCGTCCCGAAAATGCCTGCACCTGAAAACCCGTATCCAGGCGCAACATTTGGGCCGCGAGCGTCATGTCCAGCTTCTGGATATTTCCGGAAACAGGAGTCTTCGGCTTTCGGGAATCAAATGTGAGCAATCCCGTGACGAGTTCTCCCCGCTCAAGCCGTATCGTGCCGACGTTGGGGATGTCGTAGAAGCCGTTCTGGGTCGTCAGATTGAGCGGTTCGATCTCTCCCATCGAAACAAGCGGCTGTCCCGTTCCCGCTGTTATTGGCCTGCAATCCGCAGGAGAACCGGCCGGACATCTGAACCGCACGTTCACGTCTGCCGCGCCGACAAGGACCCGAGCCGCAGGACCGATCTGAAGATCGGCACTCTGAATTCCGGCGCGGAATTCTCCGGTCCGCGCCGAGAACGTCACCTTTGAATTCTCGACGGTGAGATTGATATCGACCAATTTCACGCTGGCGCGGGCGAATGTGATGACCGACGGCTTGTTGCCGGCTCCATTGTCGATCGTCACTGTCGAACCGGATGAAGCAGACCCCTCGATCGTGCCGTTCTCGACGGTCAGCGTATCATTCTGCCCGGTGATGCTCATGTTCGACGCGCGGAAGGCCGAGCCCGAATCAAGGAACAAGCGCAAGGCAGGGGTCGTGATTTGCCCGCTCTCAAGCGGAAGTGACAGATCCTTCAACCGCGCCGTTACATCCTTGTCCGCGGGCACGATCCGGACTGTCGTGAACTCGACTTTGCCCCCGGTCCCGACGATCAGAAAGTCGCCGCGGCCGAGCGCGACCGATGTGCGCTCAACCAGACTGGCGGAAAAGCCGGGCTTTCCTTCGGACGGAAAGAACCTCACATCCTTGAAGAAATTCGCGATGCCGGGCGAGGACGGTTGATTGCAGGCATCACTGTTGCATTTTCTGATTGAATCCTGCCATCCGAACCAACGGAAGCGAAAGAAGTTATTGGGCTCCTGCGGCAGCGAAAACAACTCGGCCGCCGATGAGGCGAGCCTGTTGGCAGGATTACGGCACTCGGGATGCGAGACAGGCTTGAAATCGCTCGCTGGCGTGTCGAGAAAACCACCGGGACGGATCGTGATCTTTCTGATCTCGACGACAACGCACGTGTCGTTTTGACGAAGGACCACAACGATCGGGCCTTCACGAAATGCAATTGACG
This sequence comes from Pseudomonadota bacterium, assembly GCA_023423415.1. Classification (GTDB taxonomy): domain Bacteria; phylum Pseudomonadota; class Alphaproteobacteria; order Rhizobiales; family Xanthobacteraceae; genus Pseudorhodoplanes. The sequence continues at coordinate 19,612 of JAFAFP010000104.1, forward strand.
CCGAGTCGACACCGCCGTCCTTGTAGTCGAACACATACGTAACATGCGCGGCGCGCTTGTTGATGATTGCGAACTGGAATTGGGATGTGCGGCCGACAAACCGGCCCTTGTTCACCTCAGCCTCTCCACGGCCCTGAGCGGTGGCAATTCCTTCGGCAAGGCTCGCATATGTCACGCTTTCCGACGCAGCGGCATTTTCCGCTGCGAGAAAGCAGACAATGAATAGGAAAAAATACAGACGCCTCATTTCACACCCCTCTTGATTGTGAAATGAATTGATGCAACTATAGATTGTAATTTTGATCAAGCGAAATCTGGCGCAGGCGGGGCCTTTCACCGTCCCATGCCAGAGTTTTCTTACGAGCGTGTGTTGACCTGTCGATCAGAATGTCGGCTGCGCCAATTTGGCGAGCGGTGATTACACCCCCGCGCCCTTCCCTTTCAGCGCGGCCCCGATCTCATCCAGGATCACCGGATCGTCGATCGTTGCCGGCATTGTCCATTCCTCGCCATCGGCGATCTTCTTCATCGTGCCGCGCAGGATTTTTCCCGAGCGCGTCTTCGGCAATCGTTGCACTGTGATGGCGAGCTTGAATGCAGCCACGGGTCCGATGCGATCGCGGACCAGAGCCACGATCTCGCTTTCGATATCGATAGCTGAACGGGCTACACCCGCCTTCAGCACAACGAACCCGCAAGGCACTTCACCTTTCAATGCATCGGCCTTGCCGATCACCGCGCATTCGGCAACATCGGGATGCGCCGCCAGCACCTCTTCCATGCCGCCTGTCGAAAGACGATGGCCCGCGACATTGATGATGTCATCAGTGCGGCCCATCACGTGCACATAGCCGTCTTCATCCTTGAAGCCAGCATCCGCCGTTTTGTAATAGCCGGGAAATTCGGCGAGATAGGTTTCGCGAAAACGCTGGTCCTGCTGCCACAGCGTCGGAAATGCACCCGGCGGCATCGGCAATTTGGCGACAAGCGAACCGATCATGCCAGCGGGCACTTCCCTGTTACTCTCATCGACCACACGCACATCCCAACCAGGCATCGGCACCGTTGCCGATCCATGCTTCACCGGCAGCATTCCAAGACCGACCGGATTGCCGGCGATGCACCAGCCGGTTTCAGTCTGCCACCAGTGATCGATCACCGGTTTATGCAGTTTCTCCTCCGCCCATTCCACCGTCGGCGGATCGGCGCGCTCGCCGGCGAGGAACAGCGTGCGGAATTGCGAGAGATCGTATTGCGCCAGCAGCTTGCCGTCGGGATCTTCCTTCTTGATCGCGCGAAACGCCGTCGGCGCCGTGAAGAACGCCACCGCCTTGTGCTGCGAGATCACACGCCAATACGCGCCCGCATCCGGCGTGCCGACCGGCTTTCCCTCATACATGATCGATGTCGCGCCGTGAAACAGCGGTGCATAGACAATGTAGGAGTGCCCCACCACCCAGCCGATATCGGAGCCGCACCACCACACTTCACCCGGATCGACACCGTAGAGATTCTTCATCGACCATTTCAGCGCAACCAGATGCCCGCCATTGTCGCGCACCACGCCTTTCGGAATGCCGGTCGTGCCCGATGTGTAGAGAATGTAGAGCGGATCGGTCGCCTCGACCGGGACGCAATCCGCCTTTTTGTTCGCGGCAACAGCAGCTTCACGCGTCTCCTTCCAGTCGCGATCACGTCCCGCAATCAGCGAAGCTTGCTCCTGCGGCCGCTGAAGGATCATGCAGGCCGACGGTTTGGCTTCGGCAATGTTGATCGCTTCATCCAGCAGCGGCTTGTACTTGACGATGCGTCCCGGCTCGATGCCGCAGCTTGCCGACAGGATCAGCTTCGGCTTGGCGTCATCGATACGCTTGGCCAATTCCTTGGCCGCGAAGCCACCGAACACCACCGAATGCACGGCGCCGATGCGGGCGCAGGCAAGCATCGCGAACACCGCCTCCGGCACCAGCGGCATGTAGATGATGACGCGATCACCCTTGCCGACGCCGAAATCCTGCAGGATTGCAGCCAGCGTCGACACCTCGAACAACATGTCTTCGTAGGTGAAGGACTTCACCGTGTCGGTAACCGGGGAATCGTAGATCAGCGCCGCCTGCTTGCCGCGCCCGCGCAGCACATGCCGGTCGAGCGCATTGTAGCAGGTGTTGACCTTGGCGCCGGCGAACCAGCGGCCGTAGACACCCATCGACGGGTCGAACACCTTCCGGGCCGGCTCGATCCAGTCGATCTCCTTGGCGGCCTCCGCCCAGAAACCCTCCGGGTCGCGCTGCCACTGCGCATAGACCTCGCGGTACCTGCTCGCGGTTTTGGCATCCATCGGCAATTTCCTCCGGCTTTTCTTGTCTTTGCCGGCATTGTGGGCCGGTTCCGATCCTTTGCAAGCGCAACGCAGGCGCGCCATTCGCAATTAGCAGTGGCAGGCCGGGTGTGGCTGCGGTTTTATCCCGCGCCAAACGAGACCTCCTCCCTTGCACCTTCCCACCGACCCGCTGTTCTGGATCGTCGCCGCGATCGCCGTGACGCTGCTTGGCCTTGCCAAGGGCGGCTTTACCGGCGTCGGCATGGTGGCAACGCCGATGCTGGCGCTGATTGTGCCGCCGCTTCAGGCTGTGACTCTGATGCTGCCGATCCTGTTGTTGCAGGATGTCATCTCGGTGTGGGTGTACCGGAAGCACTGGGACCCTTGGAACCTGAAGGTGCTGATACCGGGAGGGCTGCTCGGCGTCGGCATCGCCGGCCTGCTGGCCGCCTATGTTCCCGATCATATCGTGAAACTGACTGTCGGCGTCATCGGCACCTCTTTCGTGCTGTGGCGCTGGTTCGGGCCGAAGGGCGGCGACATCGGCATTCGGCCGAGTGCATTCAGCGGTGTCTTCTGGGGCGCGATGTCCGGGTTCACCTCGACGCTCGCCAATGCCGGCGCTCCGCCCTGGCAGGTGCATATGATGCCGCAGCATCTGCCGAAACTGATCTTCGCGGGCACGGCGACGATGTACTTCGCCGCCACCAATCTGGCGAAGGTTGTGCCCTATTTCGCCCTTGGCCAGTTCAACACGGATAATCTCCTGATCTCCTTCGTGCTGTTTCCGCTGGCCATCGTCACGAATTTCCTCGGCGTTTGGCTGGTGCGTGTCACTCCACAGGAAACCTTCTACAAGATCGTCTATGTGATCACGTTCGTGATCTCGCTCGAACTGATCCGCAGCGGCGTCATCGCCATCGTACGCACTTAGACCTCACTCCATCCGCATCGAACGCATCTGACAAAGGTCGCACCAGTCTTGCGTTTGCATGCACTCGTTCACCGGCCAGTCCGCCCTCTCAGGCAACTGACCGCTCCTCTGATCTGAAAACGGCTATGTCGATTATTACCGATCCGATTTTCTATCTCATCGCCGTTCCGGCGATCATCATGCTGGGCCTGTCCAAGGGTGGATTTGCCGGCGTCGGCGTCGTGACGACACCGCTCATCTCGCTCTATTTGCCGCCGCTCGAAGCCGCCGCTTTGGTGCTGCCG
>JAFAFP010000107.1 GCA_023423415.1 Pseudomonadota bacterium
CTTTGCCAGGCTCAGGAACTCAACCCAGGCGGCGACGTTCAGCAGCGGCAAACCACAATGTTCGGCTGCTGAAGAAGGAGTTGAGCAATGACCGGTCGCCCCTAACTCTGGTTACCTGCTGCATTGCTGCCGTAAGCGCGTGGGCGTGGTCGGCGAAAGCTTTGCCCACGGCTTCACGTACTCAAGCATCGCCTGAAGCGAATTCCACGGTGGAATCGATTGCCCGCAGAGGGTTCTCGGGGCGTGGATTTTCCGCCCGTGGATTCTCGGGACGTCGCCTCGCTGGCCGTTCGTTCTATCGCCCCCGCGCTGTAGCCTGGGGACGTGGATATCGGGGCTTTAGAAGCGCCGGATATTGGGGAGGGTCGCGGTGGTGGGGACCCAGACGGCTTTACCGAGCGGCCGTGTGAGGACCACGTTGCATCAATCGCGTGAGATGGTATCGACCACGATACAATTGGTAGCCGGGCCGGTATGCGAACATGGCCTATTTGAGGCCGAACACCTACTTCTATTGGGGTCGAGGCACCAACTGGGGCCCGAGCCTACTCCTATTGGCGTCCCCGGACAGTCTATTGGGGAGCCAACAGGTATTGGGGGCCGAGCACCTATTCCTATTGGCGCCCTCGTTTCTGGCGCCCTGTCTGGGGGCGGGGCTATGGCCAGGCCCATGGCTGGACCGGTTGGCGTTAGTCATCTCAACATTTCACCTGCGGGTCGAACAACCTATCTGGCGCGAACACAACCGGCGGGACGTCCCTGTCGGGACGGTGGCGCCGGTGACCTCGATCAATCGGCTGCCTCGTTGCCCACGATGAGGCACCCACCCCGCACACGATAATGAGCCGCAGACCTCGGAAAGGACCCATAAGGGTATCCGAAGCAGCAGTGAAACCGTGCCCGGTTCGACTTGACATCCAACCGCAGTTAAAGGGCCGATTGACATTCAGGTTCGGCTAGACCGGTTGAGCAAGCGCGACGCTCCCGCGATCAGAACGATCGACATTGGCTTGACCAAAGACGACCAATCCTGAAGCCGATCGCTTTCCGTCCAATCCGTGGCAACGTCGACGACCATGTAGACCAGGATGACCTCAATGAGCGACTGCTTCAAGTTGCTCAAACTCTCAACACGCATCCAGCCCGGCAATCTTTCCGAGGCTTCGGCTGAGAGACCAACAACAAATCCAAAGGCGATAGCATAGGCGAAAACGGCAAGCACAACGCCGAACAGGATGGCATCAGTTGCATGCATTACGGAAGCGGTCACGCTCTTCCCGCTGCCGGGCGTAACAAGCGACCATATCGCCTCGATAAGGTTGGCCGCACCTTGCCAAAACATTACGATCGCTCCCAGCACTGCACCGAGCACGGCTATGAGCATGATGTATCGAAATGCCAGAAATATTTGGACCATAGACTGGCTCGCAATGGAAAGGCTTGTTCCGGTCAGGCAGTCTCCCCTTAGATTCCATCGGGACGAGATTTCGCGATGCTGTCTACTACGACTTACGCATGATGATTTGTCTGGTTCGGACCAATCGATCCTGCGGAAGGTACCCTTCGAACCCCGGAAACCAGTCGCCCGGAGCCACGCAGGAGGGTGCCTACCAGAACCGAAGTCCGGCTAATGGCCATTAGGAGGATGCGGCTAGTCACGATCTAAGCATACCACGGACACCGACCAGCGAGGTGCTCATTGGGCTCTCCTTCGTCAGAGCGAGGCCTCATTGCCGATGCTGCGAACCAAGTGCCGCACGAACAGCCCTGACACATGACCGTTGTCGATCACACGTCCAGAAGGCTTGCAAAGCTCCTTGCATCCGAGGGGGCATCCACACATGCACACCGATGTCGTCATATGGTGACGCAATCTGATCGAATGTTCGTGGCCCGCAATCGGCTGGGGTGTGCGGTTTCATCTCGGGCACGTTTCACAATCAACCACATCCTGGTGGCGGCGGCGTTTCGCGTCTGATCCGCCGGACCCTTGCCGTGAAGTCATAGAGCCCGAGCGCCAAACCTACTTAAACACCGCGCCAAACGACGCCCGAGCCGCAGCCAAAGCCTGCCAAGCAGTCGATCGCACCGCCGGGTGCGCTAGCGTTGCAGATCCCGGAGGTCAGGTCCATTTCCGCACGTTCCACCCTAAACCGCCCATCGGCGCATCAGAGCTGCTGTGGACAGTTGCGGTGTCGGCGAACCGTTGCCGGTTTCCTCAATCTTTCGTCGGTGAACCGATTCAAATCGCAGCTCCGCCCCGGCATTACAATTTTTTGAGAAGGTCCGGGAGCAACATCCGTAGCGGTTTTCGCTGCATGTAAGCAATCCCACGGTCTTTTTCGGTAAGCGCGTCCCTGCTGTCAGAGATTGGTCGTCCAGGGCCCCTCAGTCGATTTCTGTCCTGAGCTGACCAAGGACCCAGAACAACAGGGCGCAGGCAAACCCGAGGATGACTCTAAGCACCCGATCACTTTCACGGCGACCTCGGCCAGCGGGAGAAAGACAGGCGGACGAAGTCTGCGGCGGGATTCCATAATTGCGCTAGGCGCTAGATCGCTGGCTTTGGCATACGCAAGGTCACGCGGCAGCCCGGCTCGAGATCCTCAAGCGTCATTGTCCCTCCGAGTTGCTGGGTTAACAGCGCAACGACCCGCGAACCGACGCCCTCAGGCACGTCTTCGCGCCGACCGATGCCGTTGTCGGTCACCGAAAGGGTTACGTCATCGTCGGCCCGCAGCGTAACCCGGATCACGCCCGCACGGCGTTCCGGAAAAGCATACTTGAGGCCGTTGGTCACAAGCTCATTGACGATGATCGCCAACGGCACGGCCACTTCGCTATGAAGATACAGCTCGTCGGCCTCGGTCTTGATGGCGACCGGGCTCGTCCCACTGATCGATGCGGCGAGATGCTGGCAGATTTTCGTCAGGTACTCCCTTGCATCGACGACCTTCCGGTCGGCGCGCAGCGTGAGATGGTCATAAACTTCCGCCATGACCTGAATGCGATCAGCCATCTCTTTCAGCACTTCTGAAGCCGTCACGTCGGGGTGTTTCGCCTGCAGCCGCATCATTGCAGACAGCATGGCCAGGTTGTTCTTGGTGCGATGCGCCAGCTCCATGAGCAGGACAGACTTGGCTGTCTCGGCCCGTATGGCCCTTTCCATCTCGGTCCGCAGCGCTTCGCCCACCAAACCAACGGCGGCGCCGGTCGCGGCGAACAAGGTAACGGCTACCAGCACACTTCCTGATACCAGCGCACCTGTGGTGATCGAGAGGTAGGCGAACACCGTACCGAGCGCGGTTGCAAACAGCGACGCCCACCGGTCAAACATGAAGCCCGCCGCAAAGATGCCGGGCAGAAGGAAGAAAAAACCGACAAAGCCCGAAAGGTTTTGAAGGGCGATTTGTACCGCCATGCAAAACGCCATTATGACGGTGGTTGTCACGTACCGGACCCAGATAGGCTGCAGCGTTTTGGGAAGAAGGGAGAGGACATTCTTCATCGATCGGTCCACTTCAAGTCTCGTCATGCTGCCGGGCATTAAGCTTTTCTGGCAGTGTGCCGCAATCTTTTAAAAACCGGAGCGATGCGACCTTTCCGATCCCGCGATCGATCGTTGATAGAACTGACATGCTTATATTGTGCACGTGCGAGCCGTCAGGTGCTAACTAACTGGCATCATACGAAGATGCGCCGCTATCGCGCAAGCGACTGCCGCTCCGGAGACTAAGTTCGGTCCAAATAGGAACTTGATCGCGGCCTCGGTCGTCTCACTGATTGGTAACTGTTGTCCTGCGTGAACCCCATGCCCCGTGCCTACTGGAAAGGCCATCTCAAGCTCTCCCTGGTCTCAATCCCGGTTGAGTTGTTCAACGCCGTCGATAGCTCGGCTGGCATCTCGTTTCGCCAGATCCATAAGCCGTCTGGCCGTCCTATTAACTACGAGAAGGTGGTGTAGGGTGTCGGCAATGTGGACAACGTCGATATCGTCAAGGGCTATGAAACCGGCAAAGACACTTACGTCATCCTGGAGCCGGATGAGATCGAGGCCATCAAGCTGGAAAGCAAGAAGACGCTCGATCTGACGCGCTTCGTCGATGCCAAGGATGTGGACTACAGTTATTTCGAGCGGCCGTACTTTCTAACGCCCGCGGATCAGTTCGCGATGGAAGGCTACGTCGTGATACGCGACGCACTGCGCAAAACCGGCAAGGTCGGGCTCGGCCAGCTCACCATTTCCGGCCGCGAATAGCTGCTGGCGGTGGCGCCGCTGCGGGATGGCCGAATGCTGGAGATGCTGCTCTATGCCTACGAACTGAAGGACCCGGTCGAGTTCTTCGACAAGGTTCCGGAGATAAAGCCGTCGAAGGAGATGATTGACCTCGCGCAGTACAGCTGATCGACAGCAAGGCCGGTCCGTTCAAGGCTGACGAGTTCGAAGATCACTACGCAACGGCGCTGGCGGAATTTGGTGCAGACCAAGGTGAAGGGCCAAGCGATCATCGCATCACCAGAAGCGGCCCCCGCGCGCGCCGGCAAGGTCGTCCATCTGATGGAGGCGCTGAAGCGCAGACTGGAAGGTGAAGCGGGAGCCAAGAAGAAACCGGCGACCCGGAAGAAGAAGACCGGCTAGCGACGTTTGCGGGTTTGCGGCTGATCGTTGGCAGGAAGGGTGCGGAGGCTGGCCTTCAACGCCGCCTGCAGGCCGACCGGACGATGATGCTTTTTCAACAGGTCGGCGAACGCCTCGTGAGCAAGGTCCTGCAGCGACAGTCCGCGCTCGCGCGCCAGCAGCGCGATCGCGTGCAGCACTTCGGCCTTGAAGGCGATCCGCTTGTTGATCATCGCCGTGCGATCCGTCTTTGCCACGTGCGCTCCGCTGCTATCTCCCACCCGCTACCTGGTCCTCAACGGCGTGGACTTGGGCACCGTTCCCGATCGCTGCAACCGGCAGGGTCGCGGCCCGTGATCTGAGCGCTGACAATCCCCGACGGCCCGGCCAGATCGGCGATCTTCATCCATAGTTCCGTGCGCTGTTGGCCGATCGTCACCGCCTGCTGCTGCAGCATACGGAAGGCGTGAAAATCTTCCTGCTCAGCATGCATCCGGGCCATGAGCTGTCAATCGGTAGACCGGCAGGTCCGGCATGAGTCGAAGCATCAGATATACCTGACGGACAGAGCCGCTCACGCTACATTATAGACTGGAACCGGCTGGCTGATGCCCTTCAGTGACAAACTATCTCCTCAAAGGATACCGTGCCCTCGACCACGGTGGCGACGCGCCCGCTCACCAGGATCTGCCCGTCTTTGGCCTCGCTGCAGAGTCGCGCGGCGAGATTCGTGACCGTTCCAATCGCCGTATAGTCCATGCGCTCGGCAAAATCGATCTGGCCCAGGTGGCATAGCCCCGCGAAATGCCGACGCCGAAGCCGACGTCATGGCCGTGACGTCGCCAGATTTCGCCACGTCCGCCGCCGCCTCCCGCATGGCGACCGCCATCTCGATCGCGCGCTTGGCTGGCTCTGGCATGGGCAGCGGGTCGTTGAAGAACACCATGATCCCGTCGCCACCGTAGTGATCGAGCGTGCCCTCGAACCGCATGACGATGGGCCCCAGTGCGGCGTGATAGTGCCGCAACAGGGCCATGACCTCTTCCGGTTCTGCGCGCTCAGCGAAAGCCGCAAACCCCCGGATGTCGCAAAAAACAACGACGATTTCGCGCCGGTGACTCTCAAGGATGCTCTCATCGCCCCGCGCGACAATCATCTCGGCAAGCTGCGGCGCCAGGAACCGGCGCAACTTGCCGATCCGTTCCAGTTCGGCAACCTGGGCGGCAACCCGCACCTCAAGCTCGCAATTCCAGCGCGCCACTTCCTCGGTCCGGCCGCGCAATTCGCCGAGCAACCGCGCGTTTTCCATGGCAATCGCCGCCTGGGTCGAGAAGTTCTGCAGAAGGGCAGTCTGCTTGTCGGAGAACGGCCGCACCTCCTTGCGGTAGCTGGTCAGGGCGCCGAGAAGCGCCCGATCCTTGCGGAGCGCCACAACCAGGGCGCTCCGCGCACCGCCCAGATCAACGACGGCGCGCCGCAGCGGATTTCCCTGCTGGTAGGCCTCTTCGTCCATTTGATCTAAGTTGTGAATGAGATCCTCGCCCTCCAGAAGGCGCCAATGCGCATCTCCCGGTCGAGGTTGATCGATCCCCGTCTTGAAATACTCGGCTAGCGCGTCCGGCACGCCTCGCTGCACGGCGCGGTCGAACCGCGCCCCGTTATAGACCGTTACGAATCCGAACGAGCCCTCGCAAAGGCGCAACGCATGTTCCAGCATCGCCCCGAAAACTGGCGCCAGATCGCCGGGCGACGCGTTGATAAGCTGTAACACTTGGGTCGTGGCGGCCTGCCGGGCTATGGCCTCGTCCCGCTCCACCTCGCATGCGGCGAGTTCGCGCCGCAGCTCGGCGATGATCTGCTGAGGATCCGCCTTATCGTCGAGCAACTGACTGTCCGCGGAGAGCATGAGTGTGATCTTGGCTTTGAGGATATTCAATCGCTCCATCGCCCGATCAGCATCTTTTGCCGCCTGACCTTCGTTGTAAAGCCATTTTGCGAGGGGACCACAACCCTACCACGCCACCTCCTCTCGGCCATCGTCAGCACCGCACGCCAGTTATGGCAGCATCGGGCCAGGATCGGAACTCGTCCCATTATCGTGAGCTTCATCGTCGCCGACGCGATCGCCCTATCTGCTCTCCAATTGAGCGAAGAAATTCTTACTCGCTGCTACGATGAGGCGGCCTTGTTCGTCCTGCGGGTCAATCCCACCGCGATCTGCACGCTCGATGTGCCAGTAATCGTGAGCAACAGGGTGTGTGACTTTCCAACCGGGGCCGTGGCTTGGCACGAAGACACGCCGCTCCGGGTCGAGGTCGATGAGACGCACAGCCGGTAGTGACGTGATGCCAGCCGTCATGTCTGGGTCGGCTTGATAATGGTCGAAAGACATTCGGTGCTGGGGACAGTCTATGTTGGAGATGCTTGGTCTGGATGGATGGGTTCCCCTGCTCTTTCTCTCTCCTTTCCTGGGCGGTTTTGTGTATCTCGGCTATATCGTTTGGCAAGACTATCGGCGCCGCGGACGCCCACCGTTTCGTTAAAGATCCAGCGGCAACTTTTGGATCTGTTGATACGCGGTTCCTGCGCTCTCTCCAGGCATGATTCCCTAAGCTCGCGCATTGTCTCATCGACGCGTCGCTATCCATCCGATCCAGGGCTGCCGGATACGTCTTGTCGCACGGAATTTTGATCCGATAACTTCCTATTCCGCCGCGAAGCGTGTATATTTCAACTATCCCATGACAACCAAAAACGGCGATAGCCGCCAGCTTCGGTTCGACCTCGGTGTCCACGACATCGTCGCCGATGCGATCGGCCGGGTGCTGGCCCAGTGGCGTGAAGCCAACCGGATCACCCGGACCAAACTCGCCGACGCCGCCCAGCAGGTCCGCGCGGCGCGACGAGGCCGGTTACGGCGGCAAAAGGTGCGGGTATTCCTCGGCGAGTTGGACGTCCACGCCTTGATCTTCGACGGGCGCCACACCTACCAGCGCGACGGGCGCATGCACTGGCGGCTGATACCGCGCAAGGGTACCGGCTGGGTCGAGTATCCGCTGACCGGCTTCCGCGAGGCCGACCTCGGCGATCCGGTGATCGAACGGTTGGTGCTGCGGGTGCGGGAGCGGATCAAGAGGGTTCTCTACTACGCCTGGAACGGCGATCCGAAGTGGCGGCTCACTTACCACAAGCTGCCGTCCTTCACGCTGTCGCCCGACGGTATCTCCGGTCACTGGGATGACGACCTGGATGTGGAGACCATCGCACAGGTGATCACCGAGCACGCACTCCACAAGGCCAAGACGGCCGCACGGTACGCTCGGCGTAGGGCTGCCAATCCGGGAGATCCTCCATGAGCGCTTTCGGCACACCGACCTGGGAAGGCCGGATATGGGCGGCGATGCGGCATGACGGCGGACTTCCCGAAGCCAATCCACCCGAACGTTCAACAGAAGAAGGATCATGACCTTGCAGAATGTACTGAAGGCCGCGCACCAAGCCGCGGTATGGCATGCAGGCCAGCGCCGGAAGGGTGCAAAACAAGTGCCCTACATCAACCACTTACTGGAGGTTTCGGAACTCATCGCAAATTCACCGGAAGGCCTCGGCGACGAAAACGTCATCGCTGCCGCGCTGCTACATGATGCGATCGAGGATCAGGAGATCACGGCCGAGACCATCGCCGAAATGTTCAACCGGGACGTGGCCGATCTGGTTCTCGAAGTGACGGACGACAAGTCCCTCGATAAGAAAATCCGTAAGGCTCTGCAGATTGCCAATGCACCCCACAAATCATCTCGCGCAGCTCTGATCAAGCTGGCTGACAAGATCAGCAACGTGACCGCGGTTGCGAATGACCCGCCAGTTCATTGGGACCTGGAAAGGTGCATCGCTTACGTTAAGTGGTCACGCGCCGTGGTGAGAGGATTGCCGCTCGCATCGGCGTCGCTTTTGCAACGATTTGAGGAAGCGGCAGCGCAAGCCGAGAGCAAGTTTGCTGGCTAATTGGCTTTTCCAGCCACGGAGTTCATCGGTGGGCGCGATGATGATTGCCGATAGCCCGGCAGTATTAGGACGTCGCCGATCTGACGCCAACGTCGCGCCTCGAACCGCACGCAGAGCTTGGCGCCGCCCGCGTGGATCTTGGCAAACGATTTGCCGGCAACCTGAGCTGTTTCTGTCAGTACGGCCCCCAGCTTGGAAACTCATTCGTAAACGGCTAATGAAGGCGCGCCGGCCAGCCTAGCGGTTGACAGAGGGGACTCTCACGATGCGCGACTACCGAATTCTGCTGCTTGCGACCATCGGCGCTGCTGTGTTGATCAATCGGCCAGCCGATGCGGCACCCAGTTGCAAATTTGAGAACGCCAGCAAAGACGTGGCAGTCCAGGGAACGGTTCGCTATGTGGACGCAGCCAACAGCGTGGTCGCCTCCTCCGGGTACCCCAAAGTTGTGGCCATCAATGACAGCAAGCGCGGCTGCATTGCGCATGTGCAGACAAAGCGAGCGGCGGGATGTGCGTCGGGCAAGACAGCGTCGGCCAAAGGCGCCACGTTCGTTATTCCGTTCACGCCTGTTGTCTTGCTTGGCGCGGACAGCGTCGCCTGCCGCTAGAAGACCCTCGACGAACGGCCCTTATTCATTTCCGCGGCCGTGCTCAAGCTGGTCTACCGCCCCCGCACTCCGGGAACTGCGCGAACCCGACATCGAAATCATCGTCGTGAACGAGGATGTAGCTTCACGAGCGAGGTGCTGCCTGCTCAATAACCTTTAGATCGCGCGCCTTGCGCAGTTCCCGGAACATCGTCGCACGGCTGACGTTCAGCAGGTTAGCCACCTCCTGCGTATTCAGCTCTCCGGCATCCAAAAGCTTCCGGGCCCGCACTACATCGGCGGGCAGCATGATCCGACGCCGCCCAGGCAGCTTGCCGCGCGCCTTGGCGGCCGCGAGACCGGCGCGCGTGCGCTCCAGTATCAGGGAGCGCTCGAAGGCGGCGACCGATGCCATGATGCTGAGCACGAACTTGCCAGTCGAGCCCTTGGTGCTGAGGCCATCTTCTGTCGTCATGAAGTGGACACCGCGCTGCTCCAGATCCTCCAGGATGCTTACGAGATGCGGCAGCGAACGGCCGATCCGATCCAGCTTGTAGCAGGCCAGCGTGTCGCCCTTGTCGAGGGCGGCCAGCGCCTTGGCGAGCTTCGGCCGGTCATGGCGGGCGCCCGAAGCCTTCTCCAAGAAGATGTGCTCGTCCTTCACCCCGAGACGGCGTGCGGCATCGACCTGAAGGTCGAGGCTCTGGTCACGGGTGGAAACGCGGCCGTAGAAAACAGTCTTCAGCATGGATTTCGGCTCCGTGCGTTGAGACTGAGTTTTGATACTCTGACATAGAGGCAATTGTGAGACTACGGATTGAGACCGTATCAGAAACGAAGGTTTCTGAGCCTTGGATGGAAGATCTGCCCCAATCATCCCGAGTTTTCCGCTTTGCCGCGTCTGAGAGCCTTTCGAACATTCTCGGGTGTCCATCGTCCCCCATTGAAGGTCCTGATCTCTCGTTCATTCAGAACGTCTGCAATCTGCCTGTAGCGGCCACGCTTTTCCGGAATTTCCGATACCGCAGCAACAAGGCCGTCTCTCGCGCGCCGATCCAGGTTCGCCATAGCGCGCGTTCTCGGCCACCAGATCCGCGTTCTCATTGACGAGCGCCTGCCGCATCCGCTGGCACGGATGGCCAGCGCGTGTCCTGGTCCCACATCGGCGTGGGGCTGAGCGTTCGACATTCTCCTGGCCTTTTCCGCCCCGCACGCCGGGCGTAGATGTGTCAGGCAAAATCGTCTTGAGCAGAGCCAGCAGTCATTTTGCGTCCATGCCCTTTCGATCCATTTCGGCGTAACACCCCATGATACGCACGCGCCCACGGTGTTGAGAAATTGCTATCAGCCGCATCATGCATCTTCGTCAGGGTCAAAAGGCAGACCTCCGGCCACGATCCGCGCTTCCTCTCTAGCAAGGGCGTATGCCAAGCGTTTGCCGATCACCTCAAGTGAGCTCAGGCGTGCTTTCCGATCGCCGATCAGACGGCCAATGGCATCCAGAACCAAATCGAGGGCGTAAGTTGCCGGAAGGTCTTCGTGGGTGTCCAAAACCCGAGCGGCAAACAGGCGGATCGCGGTCAGTCCCGGAGCTGTCAAGACCAATGGATCGACACGTCGCCGGGTCTGAGTGCGAACCCGCATCGCCAGTTCGTCGTCGGTGATCATCGCCGACACTTCAGCCAGCAGATCCGGGCGATGGTCGGTGAAGCTTTCGATCACCGGCTCCTCGGTAGCGGTCACCCATCCGAGCAGTTGGTGATGTTCGAATGCTTCGTCCAAACGAGGATCAAAAAAGGGGCCACCGGTCTCAGCCGCAGGCTGAACCGTCCCCCCCATCTGACTTGAAGTATCTTTCGTCTTACGTGGAGAACCTATCGTCTCAAGTGTATGGGCGCGGTTTTGATC
>JAFAFP010000114.1 GCA_023423415.1 Pseudomonadota bacterium
GCGTATGGGTCCCCGCTTGCGCGGGGACAACTGCAGTCTTCTTACGTGAGTCAGCAATCTGCTCAGGCCGATTTCCGTTCCGCCATGTTCAGCACATGCGTTTCTTCCGGCACGGTTTCGGTGGCGAGCACGCGGCGGTCGATGTCGGCGATCTTGGTCACGCCGGTCAGCGCCATGGTGATGTCGAGCTCCTTGCGGATGATGTCGATCGCCTTGCTGACGCCCGCGCCGCCCATGGCGCCAAGACCGTAGATGTAGGCGCGGCCGATCATGCAGCTCTTGGCGCCGAGCGCGAGCGCACGCATCAGATCCTGCCCCGAACGGATGCCGCCGTCGAACATGATTTCCATGTCCGAGCCGATCGCATCGGCGATTTTCGGCAGCATCGAGATCGACGATGCCGCGCCGTCAAGCTGACGGCCGCCGTGATTGGACACGACAACCGCGTCGGCGCCGCTCTTGCAGGCCAGCCTGGCGTCCTCGACATCGAGAATGCCTTTGATGATCAGCTTGCCTGGCCACAGCTTGCGGATCCACTCGACGTCTTTCCAGCTCAGCGTCGCATCGAACTGACTGGTGGTCCATTGTGCGAGCGAATTGACGTTGTCCATGCCCTTCACATGACCGGCGAGATTGCCGAAGGTGCGGCTCTTGGCGTTCAGCATGCTGGAGATCCAGCGCGGCTTGGTGGCCATGTCGATGATGTTCGATAGCTTGATCTGCGGCGGCACGGTCAGGCCGTTCTTGATGTCGCGATGGCGCTGGCCCATTACCTGCAGATCGACGGTCAGAACGAGTGCGGAGCAGTTTGCTGCTTTGGCGCGCGCAATCAGATCCTCGATGAAGCCGCGGTCTCGGATCACATAGACCTGGAACCAGAACGGCTTCTTGGTTGCTTCCGCCACCTGCTCGATCGAGCAGACCGACATGGTCGACAGGCAGAACGGAATGCCGGCCTCGTTGGCGGCCTGCGCGGCGAGGATCTCGCCATTGCCGTGCTGCATGCCGCAGAGGCCGACCGGCGCGAGCGCGATCGGCAGCGATACTTTCTGTCCGACGATTGTTGTGGAATGGTCGCGCTGATCCACATTCACCAGCACGCGCTGGCGCAGCTTCACCCGCTCCATGTCGGTGCGGTTGGCGCGGAAGGTCTCTTCGGCGTAGGAGCCGCTATCGACATACTGGAAAAAGGCGCGCGGCACGCGGCGCTCGGCAAGCTGACGCAGGTCTTCAATGCAGGTGATCGGGGTCATGGCATCATCCGTGGTTCTACCCCTTTGCGTAGCACATCCGCGGTAGCGCGGGAACGCGGGGAACCCGAAACCGGAGCGGGGCGTTGCCTATACGCATTTCGGGCGGAAGGATATTGGATGAATTCGGAAAAGGCGCATCACGGCGACAAGCCACATCAAACCAAGTCGCATGAAACCAAGTCGCATCAAAAAAGCGAAGAGCAGAAGCGTCTGGACAAGTCCCTCGAAGAGGGACTGGAAGACACCTTCCCGGCCTCCGATCCGGTGAATGTGACCCAGCCACCCCCCAGTCGCTGCGACAAGAAGGAAGGGTGAACCCACCCCCGGCTGGAAAATTTGCCGGTTGCAAGGGGCCGCCCCCTTGCAATTTTTGCTCATAACTTTTGAGTCCAAACCGGCTAGGATGCCCCTATAAGGCCTGCCCGTAATGATGGGTGTGGGGGAGTCCAGCGTGGTGCGTCGATATTTCGGAACAGATGGTATTCGCGGTCGAGCCAACGGCACGATCACGCCGGAGCTTGCGCTGAAGGTTGGGCAGGCTGCCGGGCTCGTTTTCCAGCGCGGCGACCATCGCCACCGGGTCGTGATCGGCAAGGATACGCGGCTGTCCGGCTACATGATCGAAACCGCACTGGTCGCCGGCTTTACCTCGGTTGGTATGGACGTGCTGCTGTTCGGCCCGGTGCCGACACCGGCAGTGGCGATGCTGACCCGCTCGATGCGCGCCGATCTCGGCGTGATGATCTCCGCCTCGCACAACCCGTATGACGACAACGGCATCAAGCTGTTCGGTCCGGACGGCTACAAATTGTCCGACAGCGTCGAGCATGAGATCGAAAGTCTGATCGAACAGGATCTCTCCCGCCGGCTCGCCAAGTCGGCTGACCTTGGCCGCGCGAAGCGGATCGAGGGCGTGCAGGATCGTTACATCGAATTCGCCAAGCGCACCTTGCCGCGCGATCTTTCGCTCGACGGTTTGCGCGTTGTGGTCGATTGCGCCAATGGCGCCGGCTATCGCGTTGCGCCCGACGCGCTGTGGGAATTGGGCGCTGAAGTGATTTCGATCGGCGTCGATCCCGACGGTTTCAACATCAACAAGGATTGCGGTTCAACCGATGCCGCGGCGCTGTCCGCCAAGGTGCGTGAAGTGCGCGCCGATGTCGGCATTGCGCTCGATGGCGACGCTGACCGCGTCGTGATCGTCGATGAAAAGGGCCATGTGATCGATGGCGATCAGCTCATGGCCGTCATCGCCGGAAGCTGGAAGGAAGACGGCCGGCTGACGAAAGATGGTGTGGTCGCCACCATCATGTCCAATCTCGGCTTCGAGCGGCACCTGAAGGGGCTTGGCCTCAGCCTTGCTCGCACACCGGTCGGCGACCGTTACGTGCTGGAGCACATGCGCGAGCATGGCTTCAATCTCGGCGGCGAACCTTCGGGACACATCATCCTGTCGGATTACACGACGACCGGCGACGGCCTGGTTGCGGCGCTGCAAGTGCTGGCGGTGGTGAAGCGGCAGGACAAGCCGGTATCGGAGGTCTGCCACCGCTTCGAGCCATTGCCGCAGGTGCTCAAGAACGTGCGCTACAAGAAGGGCGCGCCGCTGGAAGACGCCAAGGTCAAGGTTGCCATCAATGGTGCCGAAGCGCGCCTGAATGGCAACGGCCGCCTGGTGATCCGCCCGTCTGGAACCGAACCGGTGATCCGCGTGATGGGCGAGGGCGACGACCAGTTCCTGGTCGAGGAAGTGGTCGATGAGATCGTCGAGGCGCTGACCCAGGCCGCGGCGTAACCGGTTTTTTTAAACAGTTTTGGTCGTCATTCCGGGGCGGCGCGGACGCATGCCCGCGAGCCCGGAATCCGGCCATAGCTGGAACTTGTTTCTGGATTTCAGGTCCGCGCCACCGCGCGCCGCGAAATGCCCAGTTTTGTATTATTCTCAAGTTCCATACCCAGTTTAGACAACGTGTAAATCGGTGCTTTTAGCTTTGCGGCGAGGCCCGCGGCCCTGCTATCGATCGTTTCAGTTTGAACTATCGCTAGATCGAACCGCTCCGCCGATGATCGTTTGTTCCTGTAACGTCCTCACCGACAGCGCCATCCGTACCGCTTGCCACGCGGCAAAGCCGCGGACGACGGGCCAGGTTTATGGATGCCTCGGCTGCAGCGCCCAATGCGGCCGTTGCGCCCGGACAATCAAGGCCATCATGGATCAGGCGCTGGCTGGCACCTGCTCGGCGGGTTGCACAGTTTGCCCCCTTTCGCGTGAGCCCGCTTCGACCGAGACCACGGAAGCCGCCTAAATCCCGCCCATGCCGGTTGTTGAATAAAGGTGCCGCGCGGCCGGTGCGGCTTGCCTTGACCGGCATCACTCTTTAGAATGAATCCAAACTATTTTCGTCAACCATTCTGGAGTGCGCGGCTATGCGAGGCGATGCCAAGGTCATCGAGTATTTGAACAAGGGGCTGCGGAGCGAGCTGACCGCCATCAACCAGTATTGGCTGCATTATCGGATTCTCGACAATTGGGGTTTCAAGGAACTGGCCAAGAAGTGGCGGGAAGAATCGATCGAGGAAATGCGTCACGCGGACAAGTTTGCTGAGCGCATCCTGTTCCTCGACGGCTTTCCGAACATGCAGGTTCTGGATCCGCTGCGGATCGGCCAGAACGTCCAGGAAGTGCTGGAATGCGACCTCGCGGCCGAACATGAAGCGCGCAACCTCTATCAGGAAGCGGCGACCTATTGTCATTCGGTGAAGGATTACGTCTCGCGCGATCTGTTCGAAGAACTGATGAAGGACGAGGAGCACCACATCGACTTCCTCGAGACGCAGATCGGTCTGATCGAGAAGGTCGGCATTCAGCTTTACTCCCAGAAGCACATGGGCGGCCTGGAAGACTGATCGGGCAAAACGTCGGAACTGGATTGTTTGGGCGCGGCGAACACATTTTCGCCGCGCTTTTTTTACGCTCGGTTTATGAAGGTTTACGCTTGGTGAATTTTCCAGGTTAACGCCACGCGAAAGTACCGCGTGAGCAGAGAGGATCGTTAAAAGTCACGGTTAAAAATCAAGGTTAAGTGCCGCTTAAGCAATTTCTGCGAGTGTCCTCACATCAGTTTCGCGAGTGAGGATGAGTCATGAAAAGTATTCATGCCAGTTTGATTGCAGGGGTCGCCATTGCGGCGATGGGAGCGCCCGCCAACGCGGCCGACATGCCGATGGTCTACAAGGCTGCGCCGGTGGTGGTGAAGGAATTCAGCGGCTGGTATCTGCGCGGCGATATCGGC
>JAFAFP010000129.1 GCA_023423415.1 Pseudomonadota bacterium
GGGGGGGCGGTCCGGCTTTGTGTCAACAGGAACTTATGCGCCGCTGGCGCCGAGAACGGCGACCGCCTCGATTTCCACCTTCACATCCGGCGCAGCAAGCTGATTGATACCGATCAGCGAGCAGCAGGGGAAATCGTCGGTGAAGTACTCGGCACGTGCACGCCAGACTTCCTCGCGCTCCCGAATGTCGGTGACGAAGATGGTCATCTTGACGATATCGTCCATCTTGCCGCCGGCAGCCTCGATCAGTCCGCGGATCTTGTCAAAGGTTCTGCACGATTGCGAATAGACATCCTTTGCACCGTCGACATGGCCGGCAAGGTCGTGCGCGGTCATGCCCGAGATGAACACCTGATTTCCAACCGCAAGACAGTTCGACCACATCTTGGCCTTCGGTTCCTTCGCCTTGTCGCTGGTAATTCGTATCTTCTTGCTCATCCTGAACTCTCCTTTCGAGTAAGTGGAAGCGATTGTCTGCGGAACAGATCAACGGGTCGGGACAACGATGTTCGCTGCCACTGTGCCGACGTCCGCAATTCTGCCGAGCAATTTGTCACCGGGCTGGACCGGCCCGACACCCGCGGGCGTACCGGTGAAAATCACATCGCCCGGCCTCAGGTGATAATAACGTGACAGATTGGCGATGATTTCCGGCACCGACCAGATCATGTCGGCGATGGTCGCCTGCTGCTTCAGGGTGTCATTGACCAAGAGCGAGATTTCGCCTATCGGCGCGTCTCGCAAATCGGATGCGGGTCGCACCGTGCCGACGACCGCTGATTGCTCGAACGATTTTCCAGTTTCCCACGGCCGCCCTTTGTCACGCGCCGCAAGCTGCAGATCGCGGCGCGTCATGTCGAGGCCGGCCGCGTAGCCAAAAACCGCATCTGCTGCGACTTCGGGGGATACCGCGAACACCGGCTTGCCGATAACGACAACCAGTTCCATCTCGTAGTGATAGTTTGTGGTTTCCGGCGGATAAGGGATCGACTGATCGCTCGGCACGATCGAGTCCGCCGGCTTCATGAAGAAGAAGGGCGGCTCGCGCGTCGGATCCTTGCCCATCTCGCGGGCGTGATCGGCGTAGTTGCGGCCGACACAGAATATGCGGCCGACCGCCACTCGCGCTTCCGATCCCGCGACCGGCAAAGTCGGCGCTTGGTAGTCGGCGAATAGAATGCCGCCCTCAGCGTCGTACCGACGCGGGCCAAAGTCCTGCTCGCTCAAGGTGCGCTCCAGTGCGTCGATCCGGTCGGATCCCCAGAACCGTTCGTCACCAACAATGAAGAATGGAGCCCCGAGGATGCCATTTTGTTGGCACCATTCCTCGTTGTCCCGCAGGGTCCGATCCAGATCCGAAGCCGCGTGGTCTGCGGCTTGCAGATCGGCTTCAGGGACCCCAACGTCGCGGGCGGTCTGTCTCACCACCGCGGCATCGCTGATGTTCAGCCCATGCGACCAGTAGGCCCGGATCACCTGCTCGCTATACGCCTGAAAGAACGGGGATCGTGTTTGCAGGAGCCATTGGCCGAGACGAGAGGCAGCGACCACGCCGCTTAACCGCCACGCCGGTGGATTCCAGACAACGTTTCGCCAGCGGTAGCGGCGCCGACAATCTTCGCGGTTGTAGGAAAAACGTGGGTTGTCTTCAGTGATCGGCAGGCTGGACGGGCGCGGAACCTCGCTGACGATCCGCCAATCGAGTTCGGTCCTATAGCGGTGTGGCAGCGCGAAAATCCGATCGATTATCAGCGCGCAAAACGGACTGCGGTAATTCAGAACAACAGTCGTGCGTGGTGTCGGCATGGAGACGATCGCTTATTGGCTTGGGAAGGAGGCACCAGTCCGCAGAGGTGGGGCGGCGCCCTGGCGGTGGATCAGGGCGCGGTGGCGCTAGAAGGTCGACGTCACTTCTTGCCGGCCGTTGTTGGTCGTGAGCGCCTGTTCCCGGTACATTCCGAGCAGCTCGATCGCCGGCTGATCGGTGATGGAGAACAGATACGCGTTTTTGTTGTCGTTGCGGTGCTCGTGCCAGGCCCAGGTCGGAACGACGAACACGTCGCCCTGGCGCCAATTAAACACGGTCCCGTCAATCACGGTCGTGCCGGCCCCTTCGATCACGTAGTAAACCGTACTTGATGTCGCCCGGTGCGCCTTGGTGTGCTCGCCGCTTCGTAACAATTGAGCGCGGCAGGACATCGTCGGTAGCGTCGACCCCGAGGTCGCCGGATTAACATATTCCAGCAGAATGCCGTCAAACGTGCTTCCGTCTTCTCCGGCGAGCTTGAGTAGTGCAGCCTCCATCTCGGTCCAAGGATAGCGCATCACCGGCTGCTGTTCGGGGTACGGCGACCATCCCGTCGGTCGGTAATGTCCCATGCGACCGCGCGTGAAGTCGAGCGGCCGGTCAGAACACACTTCGCCCTCGCCGGGCTCGAACAGACTCGCCTGCATCAAATTGACGAGCGGAAAATCGAGCGCATCGAGCCAGACGATATCGTGCTCTGTTTCGTTGGCATGTTCGTGCCAGCTCCAGGCGGGCGTGAGGAGAAGATCGTTCATCTCCATCATGAGCTTCTCGCCCTGCACTTTCGTATAGACTGTACCGCCCTGACTCTGTGCAGCGAAGCGAATGGCGCCGGCCGCATGACGATGCGCCGGCGCGCGTTCTCCGGCACGCACAAGCTGAACCGCCGTCGCGATGGTGTGGCTGGTGCTGTAAAACGGCACCAGATCGGGATTAACGTGCTCCATGGAGCGGCGCTCAGCGCCGCGCTCCGGCGTGATCAGATCGCCCGCCCGCATCAACAGCGGAATGACATCGTTCCAGCGCCAGAGCCATGGCCGGTAACTGGTGCGCGGCTCACGCGAAACGAACTCAGACACATATTTCCAGGTCGGCGCCATATGCGCGGCCGCGAGATCGTCATGCAGCAGATCAAGCGAGTCATTCTTCAGCATGCTCATGGTCCTCCTCGAAAGCCGATAGCGGTCCGCCAAGACGCGAGGCCAGGCACCGCCACAGACGGGCGTTGTTACACAGCGATCGACCAAGAACGGACAGGGACAGCGAATGGTCGCGTCGAGCCGCTTCCGCAACCCACAGCCGTAAACAGCCCGCCGCGAGCAGGAAACGGAGCATTCCGTGCGATTACCGACCCTGATGACTTGTCGATGAGATGCACCATAAAAGCACGTTCTATATCTCGTCAATTGTTTTATCGATGAAATATTATTCTTGCGATAGTTCGAACATCAATTAAGATTGCGGTCGGATGCCTGCGAGGCGGATTACGGACCATTGCCAAATACGATGGAGCGAATGCTGACGATCGAATCCAAGGCCGACGAAGTTTCGCTCATGAACGCCGCGTGGGAATTGCTGCGGACCGACATCGTGTCGGGCACACTGCCCCCCAACACGCGTCTGCGAATATCCAATCTTCGCAACATCTACGGGATCGGATCGACGCCATTGCGCGAGGCGCTCTCACGTCTGGTGTCGGATGGATTCGTCGTGAGCCTCGAGCGCCGCGGCTTCATGGTCGCACCAATCTCGCTCACGGATTTGCGCGAACTGACCGACCTGCGGAAGCTTCTCGAAAAGGAAGCGCTCCGGCAGTCATTGACCCTGGGCGACGAGCGCTGGGAAGCGTCTGTGATTGCCGCGTTTTACCGGCTTGAAAAGCTCGAAAAGCAGATTCGTGCCGGCGAAGAATCGCGGTCGGCGGAATGGGAGCCGCTCAATCAGGAATTCCACGAGACCCTGGTCGCAGCCTGTCCATCGCAACGCCTCAAGAACACGCGGCGCAGCGTTTATCTCAGCATGATCCGCTATCGCCGTGTCTGCCTTTCGCTGGGCTCGCTGAGCCGCAACGTTCATGAGGAGCATGTTCAACTCAAGGATGCCGCTATCGCGCGCGATAGCGCGAAGGCGGAAACTTTGATCGACGCCCATCTCGAACAAACATTCGAACGCATCGCCCAAAGCGGCCGGCTCAGCGATTCGGCCCGCTCCTCTTCGAAAATCTGAATGTGTTGGATGAGGTCGTCTACAGCAACTCTCGTGTTGCCCTCGCCGGCTTAAGACTGATGAATCGTCATCGGCAAATGCCCCATCCTTTCATCGCGATCCAGCGATTCACCTCCAGCGAGCGCAAGCTGTAAGAGAACATCTATCTCCGATGAAATTCGTGGTTTTCCAGCACGTCGACATCGGATCCCCCGGCATTTTCGGCAAACTAATGCGACAGGACGCCCTAACGTTCGACATCATTAAACTATACGAAGGCCAAAACATTCCAGATCTGGCACAATATCATGCTCTCATCATTCTCGGAGGGCCGATGAATGTCTGGGAAGAAGATCAACATCCGTGGTTGCGGATCGAAAAGCGCGCCATTCAAGAATTCGCACTGGCTCTGCGCCGGCCTGTCTTGGGAATATGCCTCGGGCATCAATTGCTGGCCGAGGCGCTCGGCGGAACGGTCGGACCGATGACGACGGCGGAAATTGGCATTTCACTAGTCCGGACAACATCAGAAGCGAACGACGATTTTCTGTTCAGCAAAGTGCCAGACTCTTTTCGCTGCGTACAGTGGCACGGATCAGAAATAAAAACGCTCCCGCCTCACGCGGCCATTCTCGCCCGCAACAATCTTTGTGAAATTCAGGCGTTTCGTTTTGCGCAGCACGCCTACGGCGTCCAGTTTCATCCGGAAGTCGAGACATCGACGATTCACCGCTGGCTTCAGTTGCCGTCTTTTCGCCAGGCGCTTGCTCGAGAACGCAGTGAGAGAGTCATCGCGGATTTCGCCGAAGCCGCGGACGCACAGATAAACATCTTCAACTGCACAGCCGAAACAATCTACCGGCAGTTTCGTAAACTCGCATTCGTCGGCTAATGTGATAATTAAGATGTGTTACGTATACGTTTCCCGCTGCTACATTCTTCAGGAACTGCTTTTCAGGATAGATTGGCGACCAGCCGCTTCAAACGTGTATTCTCACGCTCCAAAGCTTTATTCGTTTCGCTTGACCGACTTCAAGCTCATCGTTTCTTTCCGCCAGCGATACTAACTCTGCTGCGATATCTCCGCTTCGCAGCACGCCATCGCAGACGTCTTGCTTTGCGGTATCGAATCCTCAATCTGCCCTAGCACAACGACGATCTGCTCCGCACTGAACCGCTTCTGGTAGCTCTAAGCTCCTCTACCAGGCCAATTCTCTCATATCGCCTAGTCCAAAAAGTCCGGTCAGGTCAATTTCGCTATCAGTCATAACCTGTCCTTCAGATTGGAACTCACCCCGCTATATTCATCAAGAGATTCCACTAAAACATCGCCCCTAAAACTCAATATCGTGTGCTGTCGAGGTTCGTCTATTTCGTTCTTTGACTTGACGTTCCTGGCTCGCCCCGCATTTTTCGAATCACGCCGTTTGACTTCGCGCCTTCCTTGCTCACCCTAGCTTCGGCTCCATTCGCCTTCGCGTACACTCGAGCCGCACATGCATTAGCGCACTTAGCTCCGACCCTCGATCCTCGATCCTCGATCCTCGATCCTCGATCCTAAAGAATGACTCGCAGGAGCGGCAACGCAACGAGGGAGGCTTTTCGAATTGAGATAGATCAACAAGTTTCTATGCTGACAAAGGAACTCTACTGCATCGATTATCCGCTTCAATAACTGCAACAGGAACGACGGATATGGCCTTCAAGGATGTTCTTCTCACACTGACGACGTATCCAGAGCCCACGCCGACATCGGCGATTGATGACGCCATCGACCTTGCAACAGTGATCGGGGCAAAAATCTCGGCGATCGCCTGTGGGGTCAAGCTTCGGGCTCCAGGCAGTCTCCTGGCAGATGTTCTTCTCGATGTTTCGGCAATGGCCGCGGCGGAAGCCGAGAGAAGTTCGATCAATGCGGAAGCATTGTTGATCGCGTTCCAGAATACCGCTGAGAAACGCGGCGTATTCCAGGAGCGGATATTGGAGCATTGCCTATTGTCGGAGGTTGCCGACATACTCATCGAATATACTCGGCTCAGAGATCTTACGATCGTGCCAGTGCCGGAGAGTGAATTCTTCAATCAATCGTATGCCGAGTCGATCATTTTTGGTTCCGGCCGCCCCACAGTTGTTATCCCGCAAACGCGAAAACGCGCGGCGCCGTTCGCCCTCGATACAATCGTAATCGCTTGGGATTTCAGCCGGCCAGCGTCCAGGACCGTTGCTGACGCATTGCCGCTCTTGGAGAAAGCGAAGCGGGTCTGCGTGGTAACTGTGACAAACGAGAAGGTCATCGATACCAAGCGATCCGGTGCAGAGCTAGCAAAGTATCTAGCGCGCCATGGAGTGGAAGTCGTCCTGGACACCGTCGATGCTGCCGATCGTAATATTGGCGATGTCCTCAGGTCTTGCGTCGCCTCGCGCAACGCGGATCTTCTGGTTATGGGAGCGTATGGTCATTCGCGTGTGCGAGATTTCATTCTGGGAGGAGCGACCAAGAGCATGCTTGCTCAACCGCCGCTCCCAATATTCCTCTCACATTGATTGGGTCTGGATAGCGCAGCTTCACGCACGATCAGGAGGCCAGTCGTGCCGTCGCGACGAAAGACTCTCCAATCATATGTCACGGCACCGCGATGACGATCGAAAGTGATCCTGCGCACTCGCAGGTCGCGCTTCGGCGCTCGCTCACGGTGGGACCGCTTCTTTTTTATGGGCTCGCCGTCATTGTCGGTGCGGGAATTTACGTTGCAATCGGGTCGGTGATGGGCCGGGCCGGCGCTGCGGCGCCGTTATCGTTTCTGCTCGCAGGCATTGCCGCCGGAATGACGGGTCTGTGCTACGCGGAACTTGCCAGCCGGTTTCCGGAAGCCTCTGGCGCCGCAGCCTACGTCAAGGAAGGGTTCGGCTCTGTCCGCGCGGCACAAATAACCGGGGTCGCCTTGACGTTTGCGGTTGCGATCGCCGCTGCCTCGATCGCAAGCGGCGCGGTCCACTATCTATCGCTGCTCATCGACCTCCCGCCCAGGGTTCTGATTGCGCTGCTCGTCATGATCTTCACGCTACTCGCGATGACAGGGGTACGGGAGAGCACCGGCTTCGCTGCAGCCATCGGCGCGATCGAAATCCTGGGCCTCGTGGTTGCGGCCGCGGCGGGCTTCTTGGCCGCTCCGGCTTTTGACGTCGCAGGCATGTTGCCGTCGAGTCTTGTTGCATGGCAGGGCGTCGTTGCCGGCGCATTCATCGCGTTCTTCGCGTTCATCGGCTTTGAAAGCCTGGCCAACATGGCGGAAGAAGCCAAGGACCCGCGTCGCACAGTGCCCTACAGTATCGTCGGCGCGGTGTTGGTCAGCACACTTCTCTATGTCGTAGTCGCTGCAGCACTGGTGTTCGCCGGCGGTGAAGGCCAGCGCCCTTTGATCGATCTGTTCCAGGGCTCGCACTCGACACTGTTCGCTGCTGTAGGCGTTCTGGCCATCGCTAACGGCGTCCTGATCGAAATCATGATGCTGGCGCGATTATTCTACGGCATGGCCCGACGGCAGCAGCTTCCTGCCGTACTCGGCCGCGTCCACCCGCGAACCCGCACACCGATTGAGGCCACTGCACTCGCCGGCGGCATCGTACTGACGACCGCGCTCCTCATTCCGTTTGAGGGACTGCTGTCCCTCGCCAACGCCCTGACGCTGGGTATTTTTGTGGTGGTCGACCTTGCTCTGTGGCGCATCCAGCGGCGGCAGCCAGCCGGCGAGGGTATCTTCGCGGTGCCGCATTGGGTGCCGCCTGCTGCAGCGGCGCTTGCCCTTGGTCTCATCGTAGCAGAGGTCTTCTCGTGACATCTTGGGCTATTGACGCAAGGTCGTAGCGAGCTAGACGACAGCCTCCCAGCCGGTTTGTTCTGCGCCCGGGTTGCGGCCATTGTTGCTCAGGGATGCGGAAGCTCGCTCCGGCATGCGGATGCTTCGCTTTGTCGTTGTTGTCCTCCGGGGCAATAGCGGTGCTCCGGAGGACAAGACGGTTAGTGCTGATGATGAGGACCACTCATGGCGCCGCGCATTCCGGGTTCGAACGCCAGGCCTGGAAGAGTGCCTTGCGCTTTTGTTTTCTGAGCCTCGTCCAGAGTGGCGAGAAGCTCGTCCGCCGCGGTCCTCACCGTCTCGAACTGCTTCTGGGCCTGCTCCCGAATGCTGGCGCGGAGTGCAAAGCGATCCTGCGGGGTCATTTTGCTGATAGCATCCCGATCGATGCCATCACGGGTCGCCTTCATCGTGGCGGCTGCGTCCTGAAGTGCCTTGGTGTACTTGGTCCAGGCCGGCTCCTGGGCAGTCGTTATACCGAGTTCGCTCTTCAGCGTGTCGATCCGCGCCGGATCAAACTGCGTCATATCAGAGCCGCCATGCATGCCGCTACCCATTCGACCGCGCATGCCCGGTCCCATCCGACCATGCATCCCGGTGCCCATCTGATCGTGCATGCCTTGCCCCGTCCGACCATGCATTCCACCCGGGCCGAAACCGCCGTGACCGGATGTCTGTGCCAAAGCCCATCCGCCGCCGAGCAGCGCGACTGTTGCGATGCCGCCAATCAGCAGAAGTCTATTCTTCATGTCTATCTCCAATAGCTGAGCAACGGAGAAGCCCATTGCATGTTCAAACAATGGGGTGCGGGCATCGCCAGAGTTTTTCAGAAGAGTCGAATTCTGTGACAAAGTATGTCGGCGGCGTGAGCTGTCACATCCGGTAACAACATTTCCACGAATTAAGCCGCGCGCATCTCTATAATCACGCCATGTCCGCCGCAGCGCCGCATATCCTGATCGTCGACGACCATCGCGAGATTCGCGATCTAGCCGCCCGCGCTCTCAGCAAGGAGGGCTTCCGCGTCACCGCCGCGGCCGATGGCCGTGCGATGCGGAAGGCATTGGCCAACAGTCGCATCGACCTGATCCTGCTCGACCTCATGCTTCCTGGAGAAGACGGACTGTCGCTGTGCCGGGCCTTGCGGGTAGAATCCGATATTCCCATCATCATGCTGACGGCCAAAGGCGACGAAGTCGACCGTGTGATCGGTCTCGAGATGGGCGCCGACGATTATCTCCCCAAACCATTCGGGAGTCGTGAGCTAATAGCACGGATTTGAGCGGTGGTCAGGCGAGGGCAACCGCACGCCAAACAGCCGGCACAATACTGTTTGGCCCGCTGGCGGCTGGATATCGCTGG
>JAFAFP010000197.1 GCA_023423415.1 Pseudomonadota bacterium
GCGGCCAGCAGAGCGGCCGCGACCGTATAAAGCCGTGTCATTAAAGTCCTCCCTTATCGTTGAGGGAAGAATGAGCAGGACCGGAGCGCCCGTCAATCACCACGTCATCTTGCAAATGCGTCGCGCCTTATCCGGCGCTGTTTTACGGGGCAGACAGAATAGGAAAGGCGCGCTTCGGCTGCTCTGCGCGAGCCTTCATGCGAGGATCGTTTCGATGCGATTATTCGATCGATGCTCGCGATCCGAGCATTCGCTCTTCTTCGAGCATGAAGCGCGTTGAATGGATTGATAAATAGGAATTATTTCATGTGAAACGGTGCGATGCGGAAAGGGGGCGTGATGATCTTCCCTTTGTTTTTTCCGAAGAAAATCGGCACCCGTTTGAATCCGCGTGCGCGCTCGAGGCTGTTACGACCCCGGGCGCGCGTGGCGATCAACAGTCGTCGAGACTAGTTTTTCCGCGCCCTTTCGTAGAACTTCAGATCGTAATATTTTCCGGCATCGGTGAGCTGCTTCTTCGGTTCGCCATACTGGCTGCGCAATTGCAGCACGGTCTTCACGCCTTCGACATCCAACGCCGCGCCGCGGGTGAAGCCCTTGGTCGGATGCAGCAGCACATCGTAGGAGCGCGCGGCCTGTTCCTCGGTCAGGTTCGGCGAATGCTTGCGCAGGAGCGCGATCGCTTCCGTCTTGTTGGCTGGATCAAACAGCCAGTCGAGCGCTGCGGTATAGCCGCGGATATAGCCGACCAGTTCTTTCTCGTTGTCCTTCGCCCATGACCGGCGGGTCGCGCCGACCAGCCCTTGATAGCGGCCGAGGGCCTCATCGGCATTGGCGAGCCGCTTGAAGCCCTGCGCCTCGGCGCCGACTTCGAACGGGGAGATCAGCAGCGTTGCCGCATGCTCCTTCTTCAGGAGTGCCTGATAGCGCTGCACGACGCCGCCGGCGCTAACAAACTCCACGTCCTCATGCTTCAGGCCAGCGTTTTCAAGCAGCTTGCGCAACACGAAGGCGTAGCCGGTTGTCAGTGCGTCGACGGAGATCTTGCGGCCTTTCAGATCGGCGGTGTCCTTGACGTCTGGCATTGCAACCAGGCGAAGGAAGCCGTTGTCGCCACCCATGAATGCGAAGATGTCTGGTTCGACATCGACTTTGGTTGCGCCTTGTCCCTCGCTGTAAGCGATGACGTTATCGATCGCCGTCATGGCGATATCGAACTTGCCTTCGATCAGATTCTTGAGCTGGAATTGCGAATTCGGTGTCGGTGTCACTTTGACGGCGACGCCGTTCTTTTCGAAAAAGCCCTTGTCCTGCGCGACCCAGATCGGCCAGTTGAAACCGCCTGGGAAGACGATGACCTCCAGCGGCTTTGTGTTTTGTGCCGAGGCAGGGGCCAGACCAAGGAGTAACAGCAACGCAGCAAAGATACTGGCAAGACTATGCTTTTTCATTGTTTCCACCCTGTATGAATTGTCGTTGAGAAAAACCGTCGTTTTTATGCGATCTCCATATGCAGCTCGCCGACACCTTCGGCGGTTGCGATGACCTTGTCCCCCGGATGCAGGAATTCGCCTCGCGGCAGGCCGACGCCTGCGGGCGATCCGGTCAGGATCACATCGCCTGGCTCAAGCGTGACGAATTGGCTGATTGCGGCGATCTGCTCGTCGATCCGGTAGATCATGCCGGCCGTCGATGCGTTCTGCTTCATCACGCCGTTGACCGACAAGCTGATGCGCAGATCGTGCGGGTCGCGAATGAAGGGCGCCGGCGTGATAACGGGTCCGAGCGGATTGGTCCCGTCCTGGCCCTTGCCCAGCAGGAAGTCTGCCTTGAAGAAATAGTCCTTCGGAAAGAAATAATCGCGGGCCGTGTAATCGACGGAGACCGAATACCCGGCGATCCCGGCCATGGCGTCTGCACGTGCGACCTTGCGCATGCGTGCGCCGATGATGACGGCAAGCTCGACCTCCCAATCGAATTGCGTACAGCCGTCCGGGATATGGACCTTGCCGGGACCCGCCATGGCCGTGGTCGGTGGCTTGATGAACATCACCGGCCGTTCGCCCTTGGGGATCGAGGCATTCATCTCGCGCAGATGATCCTCGTAGTTCGCGCCGACTGCGATCAGCTTGTTCGGAAACTGGATCGGCAGCGCCAAGTCCGCTGTTGCCGCCGGAACCGCAAGAGACTTTGCGATGCGTCCGGCGGAGCAGGCGGCCGCGAAGTCCTGCAGGAGCGGAAACGCGACCGGCCAGTTGACGAAGACGCCTTTGATATCGGTGTCGAGGCCGACAATGCCGCCGCTATTGGCCGCGGCCAGCGGCCAATAGGCGTTACCGACGCCGATCGCAGGAACCTGAACCGCGCCAATACGCAGAGTAGCAAGTGTAAACGACATTCGTGTGCCTCGATCGATCCGAGCGGCGACTACATCATGACTTCCGGAATCGGCGAGCGATTCCACTCGTCGGCCGAATACGGATCGGTGACCGGCCAGGCGCGCGGCGTATAGGTCGCGTCGTTGAGGATGACTTCCTCTTCAGCCGAATACTCGACGATCGTTCCGGTATAGTCGTGGAGATAGAACGCGATGTTGTGGCCGGGCCCGTGCCGCACCGGTCCCCATAGCAGCTTCACCTGACGGCCCTGCTTCATGCGCTCATAGGCGGCGTGAATGGCCTGCGGATTCTTCAGCGTGAACTGGATGTGATGCAGTCCGTCATATTGCGAGCGTGCCACAGCATAGCAGTGGAACAGAGTGTGCGAACGGAAGAAGCCGAGCACCGGAATGCCGTCCGGCGCGACGATGCGGGCGGATTCCTTGAGGCCCATCACCTTCGAGGCGAATTCATAGCCGGCGCGGACATCAGTCGCGCGCACCACCGCGTGGTCGAAGGAAATCGGCGCCGGCGCCGATTGGGGGGCGGCAACCGTTGCGCCCATCGGCACCTGTGTGTTGATGCCCGTGGTCAGTTCGATGGTCTGACCGCTCGGATTGCGGAAGCGCAGCGCCGGGCCATGGCGCCAGAGCGGCGACTGGTCGATCCGCTCGGGTTTGATGTTGGATTGCTCGAGCAATTCCGCCGCAGCGACCAGGTCGTCGATGTCGTGCACGACATAGGAAATGTGATCGACGCGGCCCTGCTGACCGCGGGTATAGACGAGCGAATAGGGGTCGAGACCATGCGCGCTGAGATAATGCCGGCCTTCCTTATCGACATGCACAAGGTAGAAGCCCATGTGATCCTGGGCGAAGCGTGCGGCCGCGGCCGGATCATCGGCCTGCAGGGCAATGTAGTTGCCGCGATCAATGCCGAGGGGACGGGCGGCGTTGAAGGGGCCGAAATATTGCGCCGGAGAATCCGCAGTCTGAAAGTTGTCCATCGTTGGTCCTTTGTTGAAGTCAGTTTGTCAGTGTCGGAGACCGCTCGTCAGCGCGAGGCGGCCTGCTTTTCCTTGGACAAATCGTCAATTACTTCGATCACGGCGGCGACGTCGTGTTCGCCGAGGCCGCGCTTGATGCCGCGCTCGTAAAGCCCGGAGGCAAGGTCGAACAGCGGGGTCGCCGCACCCGAGCGGTCGGCCATGTCGTCGATGTAATCGAAATAGTGCGACAGCATCTCGAACGTGCCCTGCGGCGGAATGAAATTCTTCTGCACCATGCGCGGCGCGCGGATCGGAAACAGGACGGAGCCGCCGCTGCCGGCCGAAATCGCCTTGATCATCATCTCGGGATCGACGCCGGCCTTGAGGGCCAGCGATACGGCTTCGCCGATGGCGGCGGTGTTGATCGTCACCAGCATATTGTTGACGAACTTGATCTTGCTGGCGGCGCCGAACGCGCCGAAATACATGCAGATCTCGGCGAAGGACTGAACAATCGGCTCGATCGCCTTGCAGGCCTCCGCATCGCCGGCAAGATAGATCGGGGCCTTGCGCGCCATCACCATGCCGGGCGTGCCGCTCACTTCCCCGTCCAGAAAGAATGCGCCCTTGTCGGCCAAGCGGCCGACCTGACGTTCCTTCGCGGGCAGGGGATGCGAGCCTAGCTCGGCCACGATCTGCCCTTTGCGCACGGATTTCAGAAGGCCGTCCGGTCCGCAGATCACATCGTCGAGCGAATTGCCGCCGGGCAGGCACGAAAAGATGATATCCGCTTCTTCCGCAACCTGTGCGGGGGAGCGTGCGGGCACGCCGCCGATCTTCTCGAACTCGGTCATGGGGCTGCGCCGATAGCCGAGAACGCGGTAGCCGCTTCCAATCAGATGTTTGCTGATTTCCGTGCCGATCTTCCCGACACCGATGAAGCCAATGGTTTGCATGTTATCCTCCCGCTCGATTGTTGTTTGCGCTCGCGTGTCAACTGACGCCAAGCGTGCATTCGGCGAAGTTGAGCGTGACGGTCATGGAGCCTTCCATGAAGATCCATTCTTTCACGTCGAAATCGCGCAATCCGTGCAGATAGAACGGATCTTTCTCGGCGAGGCTGCGCGCCTCGGCCGCGGTCGCCGTATTGAACAACGCCATGCCGTTGCCGGTCGGTGCGCCGTTCTCGTGCATGGTCGGGCCGGCGGCGAACAGGACGCCTCGGCGTGCAAGCTCGGTCATGTATTCGAAATGATCCGGCAGGAACGGGGCAAGTTTATCGGGCGGGACCTTGCTGATGTAGGTCACCATATAAAGTTTCTTGCGCAACATCCGGCTGGTGAGCTGCGCAACCTGCTGCTGAAGCGTCGGCGCTGCAGATGCCGCCGGTACGGCGTTCTTGATGGGGACGGCGTGCGCCACCCGTTCGGGACGGTTGGCAACGCACAGACGTGGGGGGGGGGGGGCCGGCCGGCCCCCCCGCCC
>JAFAFP010000202.1 GCA_023423415.1 Pseudomonadota bacterium
AAGGGCACTTCGAACATGCCGTCGTGCCCGATAAAGCGAATGGCGTTGCGTACTTCGTCGAAGGTGCGGCTGGGGTTCAGGAACTCAAGAGTCATCGTTGATCTGCTCCTGCTGTTAGAACTGACAGCGGCGCACGTAGGAGTGCGTTCGCGTGCTCTCTGCGTCGCACATCGTTCCGCCGATTGAAGGAAAGCATGCGGTCGGTTGCGACCGAACGGCTAAGGCCGATCATCTCCTGTCCTTCTGTGTTGGCCGGTACGCCGGTGAAGACATTATAAATGGTCCAGGATCGGTCGGCTTCGATGCGACGGCCATAGTGTTCGTCTTCTGGCGCGCGAGCGGAGGCAGCGGCTTGACGGTCCCAGACGCTCATCGCGTCGTCGTGACGCTGCCGTTCGGCTTTTTCTACGTATCGGTTCATGATCGTGGCCTTTCTCCAGTGGTCACGTCGGCATCAATGATGCCGGAAGACAGCGCGGCACCAGATAATTCGGTGATCGCGATGGCGTCGGGTCGTTGAGGCATGTCGAGCGTCTGCGAAAGCAGATGCGCAATCTCGATGGCGTCAGCGAGATCGCCAGCGTCTATCGTCTCCCGGCCGACCACGGCACGGGCGTCGTCTGCTTGCCGCGTGCGGTAGAACTCGACGACGAATTTCATGGGGCCAGTTGCTCTTCCAGCCGCAGCAGCACTGCGTCAATGTTTGCCTTTGCCTTGGGAAGCATTGGTATTGGCGGCAACCTTGATCTGGTTGCCGAAGGTGCTTTCAGGCTTTAGTGGAGCCTTCTCCTGCTTCGGCTTTCGGATCTCGCGATTGCTTCGTTTCTGGCCCTTAGCCATGTCCGAACGTCCGTTCGACGAGAGCTGCGCCACTGCCGGATTGCGACATGTCGACCAGCTCGAGGCTGTCTTGCGTTGTTACCCGCTCATGAGGTTCGTCATCGTTGCGGATGCGATATTGCAGCGCATCTCCCCGTGGCGGCAGCGTGCGGGTGATGTAGTAGATATCGGTTAGCAATGCTGGCTTTAGGAAGCTGCCCTTGAGCCGGACAGCTTGTCCGATTGTGAAGAGATGGGCAGGAGCTTCTTGCCGGGCGGGTCGGCTCGCGCGCCGGATGGGACTTGTTGATATCATGGCTGCTGGTGATCCTTTTCGAGAGCGGCGTCGAGATCCGCAGGATCGATCGGCGCCATCTGATGTGTCTGGCCATCAACGCCGATGGCAGGCAGGTGAACGAAGGCGCTGACCCGTCTCCAGGCGAGGTGGGAGTATGCCTCCAGAAGCTCCTCATCCTGATCTACGCGATAGTCACCGGCAGGCTGCGCGGCGTCGAAGCCGGGCAGCATGAAGGGGGCGGAGAACCGGACGATCGTCTGTGTGGTGCGCGTTGTCATGGTCGATACCTCCGCGGAAGCACACCAAAGCGCCTCCCGCATCATTCCCATTCGAACCGGAATGAACGTCTGTGCTGCCAGTACATCCGTGGTCAGCGACTGGTTTTCATTCCAGGGTTCGAACAGAGCGATATGCGCGCCAGGAATGGCGCTTCATGCACTCGCTATCGAGAATTCGGTGGTGAATGGCGGGTCTCTGACACCGCTCAAAGCCAAATCGGCCAAATCAACGAGATTTATATATGTGCCTTGCGTGCCGATTAAGCAAGGAGCAGGCGCATCTTATTTTATTTGACGCTGCATAATATCTCTTACATGAAAATGGAGATCTTAAAAATAATCAGAAATAAAGTAATGAAAACAACAAATTTTGCATCGATAGAAGCAAAATATTCTCAAGATACTAAATTATAAACGGAATAAATTTAGCGCTCCTACAAATGAGTGCCAAAGGCGCTATGTAGATGTGGCGGTCGCCCTATGCGCCGGCCTCAAAAAGAACCCTCATGAAATTTCGGCCATCCCATAACCGCGTCGTTAATCGATGTGCGGAAGGTGATCCATGCTGGTCTGCGAATGCATCGCGGCGATGATCGCCCCGTCTGTCGTCGGCTTCAGTGAGGCGGCTTGGTAGCCCTGCACTTCGAAACCGTGGCGAACGCGCCTGGCGCTCAACGCTGCGTCACCACTTTCAGCGCGTAGCGCCCACCTAAATTGCTCAGGCATGTGCCGGAAGGCGTTCGTTCCCGAGAGGAAGGAAAGCGGACTGGCTGCTTTCGGACGGCGACGCAGCGACAGCGGCCTTTCACCTCGACGAATCGACCATCCTGTGCCGAAACGTGTATCGCAAGCGTCAGTTGTCCATCGATTTGAACAAGAAGACAGCACGCACTTCCCAACGTCTCCGGCATTACGGGCAAGCGTATTGCGAGCGGCGGGATGCCGGTCCGCCGTAAACTGCCGCATGCACGTTCCGTCAGCGCTGAAACATCAGCGGAACCGTGAGCCGTCCCAACACTTGCCAGCCGACGACATCATTCGTGCGCTGACTGCGCAGGACGATTGAACCCAACTGATCGTCAGACCCAAGAAAAGCGCAGCCCATGGCAGTCACCAGTAGCTGTTTGGATCGAAAGCCAATAAGAGTCCAGGCTTTCTCATCGACTATGACGATGAGGCCGTCCGGCGTGCGCTTCGTGCTGACTATGAGGGCTTTGGCCGCAGGTTCAGCCAGCTTTTCCAAACACTGAATGGGACCTGCGTATGAGCTCGTCGCTACGATAGTTGAAATGAAGAACAGCCACGCGATCTTCATGACGAATTCGATCCTGGACATGGAAACTGCGTTCAATCAGAACGATTGAGGCCAAGGAGATCGACGCCCCCGATATGGGGCCGAAGGCGTCGACCAATCGACGCGGGCACATGCCAGTGATCACATCGCCGGAGTATCAGGCGCGTCTTACGGACGAATAGCAAGCGCTAATGCCGAATGGCTCCAAACCGCCAGCTACCTGTGGATGCGCTGCGCCAAACAAAAAATCAAAAGGTTATGCTGACGAGCCCAATGAGCAATATTGCCGCCAACGCGCTGAGGCCAAGCGCAATGAAGGTCCACAGTAATGGGTTTGCTGCAATCCTACCCCAGTAATGCATACTCTATCGACTCCTCGTGAGCTGCCCAACTAGAGTAGCTTATTGTCTTCAGCCAATTGCGAGGCCCGCCGTCGGGCCCCGTCGGTGTCAGCCTTTATGCGGCGATCTCTGGCGGCCTTGCGAATCGCTTCGAAGCGGTTTTCGTCCAAACCGGGCGGGCCGAGATCTCGTTCGCCACTGTGCAGTCGGTTGTCCATTGCTGCTGCTCCGTTTTCGGTTGGCTGATAAATCTGTCGTCGTCGATATGACGCCGTCGATTTGCTCCACGATGAAGGAGCGATTGGGACGTGACCGTCCGCTGGGCTGACTATGAAGGAAGCGCGCTAGGGCCCCAGACTTCCGCTACCTCGGCAACTGTCCCAAAGCTGTCAACGGCTCGATTGGGAAGTAGTACGCTGGACGGATCAAATGCCCGAATTATACCTTCGCGCCATGCATGTTGCGCGACGATCCAAGGGTGGACCCGAACATGGAGGATGCCGCCCGGCCAGTTCTTGGCATTCTCAATTGCCACGTGGCTTCGGGCAATCGTCTCGGCTTTCGCAAGCGCCGATCGGTCCATCATCCTATCCTTGATGCGAGGTAAATTAGAGCTTGAGATGCCAGTAAATCGCCAAATATGGGGTGGCGACTACAAGACACAGTGCCAGCCAGAACTTCCAGCTTACGTTGCCCACGCGCGTGCCCGCGCTTTCTATTTTAGCGCAAGTCGAATTACCTCAATCAACGCGCTAATCGTTGCTTTTTGTCATTAAACAATTGGCCAGGACATCCAGCAATCGATGTGGTCATCCGCCAGCGAATGCATCATGTTGCCATGAGGCGCGCATTGTCGGGCTATTGCAAGCAGTTAATGCGGATTCGACAAGGAAGGCGAGCGACGACGTGTTCAAGCGCTGTCTTTGCCTGGGCGACGCCTGACGGCAATCTGTTGCGAACGACGTGCAGGGAGAACGACTGCCGGAGGCGGTGCAGGCGTTCTCCGGTGTCGAGGCTCCTAAACGCCTCTACCTATCAAGCAACACCGTGCCGATACAGGCTGTGGAGCGCATGCGAACGGCCGTTTTCGGATCCATCGCTTTTTCATAAGAATGACTGGAAGGGGGGCGGATGCCGAATGTCGGCTTTCTCCGCTTCTTCGCTAGAACCGGACAGACCGCTCACGGCCCCGTTCGAGCCGAAATCCAGACACCTTTCGAACGGCGGGTTTCGGGCTGGGGGCAAACCGAATTGTTTGACCGGGATGGGGTCGTGAGCTGACCAGGCAAACTTGCCTGATGACGCCAAGCTAGAAGGTAGCTTACCGCCGCGGGCTTCCGAAAAGCGGACTGTCCGAACACGGCCCTGCGCTGACGGGCAAACTTTGCCTGACTAGGCGGATCCGGATGGCAGCTAGCCGCCAAGCGCTTCGCCTTTGTGATCGCCGAGTTCCGGATTGGAGACTTTACGTTTAGAAGCCGCGCTATCGGCGCATAGATAATCATCTACGCTCATGGCTACGTCGGCTGCAAACCGGGGAACAGGCCGAGATATGACAATATTGACTTGTTACTACATTTGATTTAGCGATGGGAAGGCAGCGGGAGGCTGCGCTCGGGAGGAAATCATGAAATTCATTACTGACCGCAGGCGGTTTCTCGCCGGCGCTGCCGCAGGCGTGAGTGCGCTCGCCCTGCCCGCGTATGTCCGCCGCGCTAGCGCGCAGGACGCGGACCTCGCACCTTACGAGGCCGCAAATATCGACTGGAAGCAGGCGACGGGCGAGGCGATTACGGTCGCCGTCATACCGGCCGCCTATTTCGACAATCTGGAGGCGATCACTTCGCAATTCGAGGCGTTGACCGGAATCACCGTGCGCTACGAGAAGATTCCGCCGGCGCAGATCCGGCAGAA
>JAFAFP010000055.1 GCA_023423415.1 Pseudomonadota bacterium
TTCTTCAACAGGCTCAAGCACTTCCGACGCGTCGCTACACGTTACGACAAGACCGCACGCAACTTCCTCGCCGCCGTTCTCCTCGCTGCTACTCGCTTATGGGCTCGCTTTGAGTCCACGACCTAGAGCCGTTCCGGCTTGGATGGAATCAAAGCCGGGGCTCTAGCTTTTTGTTTTGACGCGTTTTCTTCACGCGAACCGGTCCCCACTTCGCTCGAAAACGCTTAGCGCTTCGGCACCGCGACCACGCAGTCGAGTTCAATCCGCGCGCCCGGCGAACTAAGCTGATTGACGCAAACCATGGTGCTGGCCGGCCGCCACTCGCCCATATACGGTTTCATCGCCTTGTTCATGCCGTCGGCGTCGCGCATATCGGTCAAATATTTCGTAATTTTAATGATGTCCTGAAAGCCGGCGCCGACCTCGTCCAGGATCAGCTTGATGCAATCCATCGCCGCTCTGGTCTGATCCTCGATGCTGTGCGGATGGATATGTTCTTCGTCGCGATGCGGATGATGGTGATAGAGCGTTGACGGCGTACAGCCCGACAGAAACATCAGATCGCAGGCGCCGACGATCCGCACCGCTGGCGCATACGGCATCTTCCAGGCTTCCTCGGGTGAAGGATGGATGACGTCGAGCGTGATGTCATTTGGCCTTTGCACTTCGGTGACGCTCATCGCGAGCTCCTTTACGTTCTGTATCGCTTAGGTGATACGCCAGCGGCCGAGCCAGACGTCGATCGCATCCTGCGTCTTGGTGACGATGATGCCGAGCGCAGCCAGCACAATCAGAACCGCGAAGACCTGTTCGGTTTCGAGAATCTGGCCGGCCAGATAGAGCCGCGCGCCAAGCCCGAGCTTGCCGACCACCATCTCCGCGGCGACAACGAGAATGATCGACACGCCGAGACCCAGTCGCGTTCCGGCAAAGATCGCCGGAATCGCACTCGGGATCAGCACCTTGCGTACGATCTGCTGCTTGGTGGCGCCGAGATCGCGCGCCGCCAGCACGAGGCCCGGATCGCATTGACGAACGCCAAGCACGGTATTGATCAGAATCGGAAAGATCGCGCCCAGCGCGCTGATGGTCAGCATGAACGGCCCGCCGGTGCCGAGCCAGATGATCAGCAGCGGGATCAGCGTGATTTTCGGCAGCGGATAGAGGGCAGCGATGAACATATCGGCAATGGCACGAACGCGCGCCGAGGTCGCGATCCATACGCCGAGCAAGGTCCCGACAACCAGCGCGATCGTGAAGCCGGCGAAGATGCGGTAGAGCGTGACGCCGAGATCAGTCGCAAGCCCGCCGGTCAGGAACATGCCCACGAGCGCGACGACGATCTGGCTCGGGCGCGGGAGATACAGCGGCGAAATGCCGGCGGCATAAACGCTGACTTCCCAGATCAACAGAACCAGCGCGACAGAACCCCAACCCAGCACGCGGGGATCGTCGAGCCACGTCTTGAATCGCGGACTTTGCGCCGACTCCGCTTCGCTCACATCCGTGCGGGTGACGAGATGCTGATCGCTCATCATGCGTTCCCGGCTTCGGTCGCCATCGCCGCCATCACTTCGTCGCGCAGCAGGCCGTAAATCTGATCGAACAATTTGGCGAATTGCGGATCATGCGTGGTCGCATGATTGCGCGGCCGGGGAAGATCGACCTTGATGTTTGCAATCATTCGACCGGGGCGCGCCGACATCACGAGAATGGTGTCGGCCAGGAGGATCGCTTCCTCGATCGAATGCGTGACGAGGATCGCCGTTGTCCCGCTCTGCTCGACCAGTTTGGCGAGCTGTTCCTGCAACACCAGGCGCGTCTGCGCATCGAGTGCGCCGAACGGCTCATCGAGCAGCAGCACATCCGGCTCCATCACCAGAGCGCGTGCAATGCCCACACGCTGGCGCATACCGCCCGACAATTGCCGCGGATACTTGTTCTCGAAGCTGGAGAGATCGACCGCGACAATCGCCTTGCGCGCCCGCGCTTCGCGCTCGGCCTTCGGCACGCCGGCCAATTCCAGGCCGAATGCCACATTCTCGATGACGGTCAACCACGGAAACAGATTGAAGGCCTGCCACACGGTGGACATGGCGGGACGCTGCGCCGCAGCGCCGCCCTCGATCTTGGCGAAGTTCAGATGACCGCGCGACGGATCGAGAAAGCCGCGAACAATCTGCAGCAGCGTGCTCTTGCCGCAACCACTCGGGCCGATGATGGCCGTCACCTTGCCCGGCGGAAAACTACAACTAACCCCGGACAGCGCGACGGTCGCTTCGCCCGACGCTCCGGGAAAAGTCAGCCCAAGATCACGGCATTCGATGGCGACGGCGTGGTTTGTCATCCGCGATCAGCCGAACGGATTGCCTTGCGCGAGCCGCTTGTTGGCTTCAATGGCCGGTGACAGATCGAATAGCTGCTCCTCCTTCACCGTGGAGCCGACCATCTTCATGCTCTCGTTCCAGAACTTGCCCTGCGCCATGCAGGAGGCAATGTTCGGCATGCCGTCCTCGGTGAACCAGGTCCAGCGCGGCGCCGCCGCCTCGATCAGCGCTGGCGGCACCCGGGTTGCCTCGGACACGATCTTGACGATCGCCGGATCCTTCGACGCGGCGGCCTTGTTGTACAGCCGCCCGGCATGCGTATGCGCCATCGCGAAGCGTACCGCAGCCGACTTGTTGGATTGCAGATAGGCGCCGGACATCGCCCAGCAGGCGAGCTGCGTGTTGGGTTCGATGTCCCAGCCGGAGAAGACCAACTTGCCGAAATTGTTCTTCTCGACCAGGAAGCCAAGCGGCACCGGCACATTGGCAACGTCCGCCTGATTGGCGCCGATCGCCTTGACGATGTCCGGATAGGCAAGACCCTGACTCCAGGTCAGGTCAGTCCGTGGGTCGAGACCCGCGCGCTGTGCGCCGAGCCCGAGCAGATACTGGTCAATGCCGCCGGGCGCCTGGATGGCGATGCGCTTGCCCTTGAGCAAGCCCATCTTGGCGACGCTGGTCATGCCCGCTTTCACCATGTCGTTCGACGCGGCGATGGTCATCGAGCCGGAGCCCGGCTTCTCCGATCCACGGTCGAGAATGAGCTTGTAAGGCGCGCCACGCGACACCGCATTGAAGAGACCCGCATTGAGCGTGGAGACGGTTACGTCGAGCTCACCCGCGATCAGCGCAGGAATAGCGAGTGCACCGTCGGCAAAGTGTTTGAGTTCGACATCGAGATTCAGCTTCTCGAAAAACCCCATGGCTTGCGCAACGAAGATCGGCCCTGAGGAAATCAACGGCACGATGCCGATACGGATCTTTGTGCGCGGCTCCTGCGCCCGGGCTCGCCTTGCGGGCAGAGCGCCAGCAACGCCAAGCGCGACCGCGCCCTGCATGAGATGTCGGCGATTCACACGTTTCAGCATGGCGATACTCCAATCAAAATGCGCCGGCGAACCGAACGGTCAAAACAACGCGAGCGACACCCGCGCGCAGCATGGTCGTTACGTCGGATGGTTCTGAAAAAGAGAGAAAGAGCGGGCGTGACGGAGACCGCAGCAATGCGAATGACAATCCGTCCGAGGCGACACGTCACGTCTCCTGATGCAAGAGAGGCTGAGAACGTCGTCTTTTTCCTGTCAAAGAGCGTGAGCGTCATTTATCTTGATGTCAAGATAGTTTGGATTGCACGCAATGCACAAAAACCACACCGCCGATGCTCTCGACGTGTTCGCGGAGGAATGGGTGCAGGCCCGTCCCGATCTTGATTTCGCTTATCTTGCGACCGTCGGCCGCATCCTGCGCGTGTCGGCGCATCTGCGCGAAGCCATGGATCAATGGCTCGAACCGTTCGGCATCACCTGGGAGATGTTCGATCTGCTTGCATCGCTGCAACGTTCAGGTGCGGAGAACGGCCTGCGACCGACCGATCTTTATGAAGCCTGCATGCTGTCCTCGGGTGCGACGACCAACCGGATCGATCGTGCGGAAAAGCTCAATTACGCAGTGCGCAAGCCCGATCCTTCCGATGGTCGCGCTGTTCGCATTGCGTTGACCAGGCACGGCGCCAACCTTGCGCACAAGGCGATGACGAAACACTCGGCTTGCGCCAGCGAAATCTCAAACCGGCTGACGGCCACGGAGCAGAAACAGCTCGCCAAGCTGCTGCGCAAGATGCTGCTGTCGTTCGAGGCCGGTCAAAACGCAACGAAGCCGCAGAAACAAAAGCTGCCGCTGAAACACGCTGCCGAGCGCACCACCGCCGAATTCGGTCAGCCGTGACGCAGCGTTAGTACGTTGGATTCAACTCCGCTCGTCCCCGCGAAAGCGGGGACCCAGAACAACGAGACTGGATTCGCCTGAGCCTGTCATCGGGGCGCGCGCAAGCGCGGCACGTTGGAGAGGGATTGAGCGGAGAGAGTGATGCTTTAGGCTGGCACCACCGGCCGCGGCTGCGCGGCTTGCGCCCGCTCTTCCTTGGCCATCCTGGCCAGTGTGAGTAGATCGACCTTGCCCGATCCCAGCATCGGCAGTTTTTCCATGACGATCACTTCCGCCGGAATCATCAATTCGGCAGCGTGACGTGAACGCGCATAGGTGACGAACTCGGCGCGAGTGGCATGTTCCTTGTTGGTGTAAAGCAGCAACCGTTCGCCCTTGCGGGCATCCGGCACGGCAACCACCGCCGAAGCCGCGTCCGGCCAGAGATCGCCGGCCAGCGCTTCGACCGCAGCAAATGACACCATCTCGCCGCCGACCTTGGCGAACCGCTTGGCCCGGCCCTTGATGCTGATGAAGCCTTGCGGGTCGATGGTGACAATGTCGCCGGTGTCGTGCCAACCCTGTGCGGGCCGCTCCAGCACGCCGGGATTCTCGACACGCAAATAACCAAGCATGACGTTCGGCCCCTTCACGAATAGTCGGCCACCGTCGTCCACGCCTTCGACCTTTTCGAGCTTGGCTTCCATGCCCGGGAACAAGCGGCCAACGGTGCCAAACTTGTTGAACATCGGCGTATTGAGAGCAAGCGCCGGCGCCGTCTCGGTCACGCCGTAGCCTTCGAGAATCCGGATGCCGAACTTCTCCAGATAGATCTGCCGGGTCGATTCGCGCACCGGCTCGGCGCCCGACAGCATGTAACGGATCGAACGGAAGTCATACGGATTGGCGGCACGCGCATAACCGTTCAGGAACGTATCGGTGCCGAACATGATCGTCGCATTGGTGACGTAAACCAGCTCCGGCACAGTCCGGTAATGCAGCGGCGATGGATAGAGGAAGATCGGCACACCCGAGACGATCGGCAGGATGACGCCGACGGTCAGTCCGAACGAATGGAACACCGGCAGGATGTTGAACACCTTGTCGGTGCGATTGAAGTCGATCCGCGCATGCGCCTGCGCGGCATTGGTGAGGATGTTGCGATGGGACAGAACCACGCCCTTCGGCACGCCCTCGGAGCCTGAGGTGAAGAGGATCGCGGCCCAGTCGTCGGGCTTTCGCTGCACCAACGGCTTCTTGTAGTTCAGCAATCCACCGAG
The DNA here is from genome assembly GCA_023423415.1 of Pseudomonadota bacterium. Lineage (GTDB taxonomy): Bacteria > Pseudomonadota > Alphaproteobacteria > Rhizobiales > Xanthobacteraceae > Pseudorhodoplanes. The sequence continues at coordinate 5,531 of JAFAFP010000055.1, forward strand.
CTTGTCGAACAGGCCAACAGTGGTGCGCACATCTTCAAGATAAACGATCTTCACCTCGGCCGCGAGCTTCTCGACCAGCGGCTCCAGCTTGCCGCGCTCGATAAACGCGCGCGATGTCACCACCGTGTCGAGCCCCGTGGCCCGGCAACCTGACAGGATGTTGCTCGCCCCCGCGGTGAAGTTGATCATTGCAGGCACGCGGCCCGCCGACATCAGGCCGAAGATGGTGACTACCGCACCATTGGCATTCGGCAGCATCACGCCGAGCGGCTTACCGACAGGGGCCAATGGCATCAGCTTCTTGCCGAGAATGCGCGAACCAAGCAGCAGACGCTTGTAGGTCAGCGAGCCGGTAACGAGATCCTCTGTCGCCACCGTTTTCATGCCGTGTACTTCTGCGGCATCAACCAGCGCCTGATGAATGGTCCGGTTGGTCGGCGTGGTCTTGTAGATCATGTCCGACATGATGTCGTACAGAGCGGCGCCCGCAGCGCGACGCCGGGCCTTGCCGCGCAAATCAGGGTCGAGGTTGAGCTTGGTCGGCTCAAGCACCGTGACCTTGACCTTCGGAAATAATTGCTTGCGGATCTGATGGCCCTGCAGGCGCGTGAAATAAGAGCGCTCTAGACCCTCGACACGGATCGGGACGATGGTCGCATCCGACTTATCGGCGATCAGACCCGCGCCATCATAGACCTTCATCAACGAGCCGGTGACGGTAATGCGGCCTTCCGGAAAGATGATGAGCGTGTCGCCAGCCTGCACCGCGTTGATCAGTGTGCGTGTGGCCATCGGTTTCAACGGATCGATCGGCAATGCCCGTGTCATGCGCGCGAATGGCCGCACCCACCATTTCTGCGCAATCGACGTATCGATTGCGAACAGAGGATCGCGGCCCAGCAGCGACAGTGCGATTCCGGCATCGAGGAAGCTGACGTGATTGAGCGCCAGAATGACGTTGGGGTTCGTTACCTTCTGCAGGTTATCGAGACCATGCACCTCGGCACGAAAGAAGGCGCGATAGAGAATCGACAGGGCGTCGTTGAAGAGCCGGGTCGGCATGGTGAACCCGATCACGATCGCAACGATCAGATTGAGCACGCCAAGTCCGATGAACAGGGCCGGCGTGGTCACGCCATTGGCTTGCAGCACCGCAACGAACAGTGTCGCAACGGTCATGAACAACGCGTTGAGCACGTTCACGGCGGCGATCACACGCGCACGGCGATCCGCATCGGACCACGCCTGCACAGCGGCAAAAGCCGGCACGATGAACAGACCGCCGCCGATCGCGAGACCGATCAGCGAGATCGCAACCTTGATGCCGCGTGCGGTGAAAAGGATTTCGAGCGGTCCGGCAAACTGCGTCGCCGGCGGCACGCCATAAAGCGTATAGCCCATGAACACCGCAAAGAATGCGAGCAGCAGTCCACCCAGCAATGTCGGCAGCAGGATGATGCGCCCGCTGCACAGCCAGGCCGCAAGACCGGAGCCGATCGCGACAGCGATGGAGAAAATCGCGAGATAGGCGGTGACGGTTTCCTCGTTGCCGCCCAGCAGCAACTTCACCGCCGGCGGCAGCAGCGATAGAACGACGACACCGGCAAGCCAGAACCAGCTCGTGACCAGCGCGCCCCACCACAACCGCCGATCGCTGCGCAGATGCTGGATCAGCGACCAGGTCGAAGCAGCGATGTTCTTGTTGATGATGAGATTGGGCGCCGCCTCCCCTGTGCGGGGGATGAACAGGGCCGACACCCAGCACAGCACCGCGAAGGTCATCACCAGCGCCGAGAAGCCGATCGGGCTACCGCCGCCATGCGCGGCAATGCCGGCGACGATGGTGCCGAGGAGGATGGCGATGAAGGTTGCGCCTTCGACCAGCGCATTGCCGGCCGGCAATTCGCGGCGTTCGAGGTGATCGGGCAGAATGCCGTACTTGATCGGACCGAACAGGGCACCGATCACGCCGAAGCCAAACAGCGCAACGTACAGAACAATCAAAGAATGCGTGACGAACCCGGCAATCGCGATGCCGGCGATCGCGATCTCGACGAATTTCAGACGTTGCGCGATCACCGCCTTGTCGAAGCGGTCCGCCACCTCGCCGCCGAGCGCCGACAAAAAGAAATAAGGGGCGATAAAAATCGCCCCTGCGAGCGTGATCAGCGCCTCGCCCTGCGATCCATCAATCGCACCAGCCCCCGCATGAATGCGGAACAGGATCAGAAAGACGATCGAGTTCTTGAGGAAATTGTCGTTGAACGCAGAAAAGAACTGGCACCAGAACAACGGCGCAAAGCGCCAGGACAGCATCAGCGGACTGGACTTATCGGCCATGCGCGTCGGTCACCCATTTCTCAAAAAGCAGGCGCCGTTCTAGCAGATTTCAGCCGTCGCCGGTACGGCGATCCCGTTGATCCATCAGGCAAAAGTACCGTCAGATCGGGCGGGCCAATTCGGTCGGCTTCTTGCTGCAATCCTCATCGACGCCGTTGTGCAGCTTGTACTGGCTGAACCCGACATGGCTGGCCGGAGAACCAGATACCACAACGAGATAGGCGAATTCGGTGCGGTGGCGCTTGGCGTCTTCAAATACCTCGTCGTATTCGGCCCAGCCCCAGATCAACAGCTTGCCTTGCAGATCACGCACCTGCCGCAGGATCGACGGCTCGATGCTGATGACCGGCGACAGCGCGGTCGCCCGCGGCCCGACGATCAGCGGCTTGTAGTCGTCGTAGGATTGGATGCGGTTGCCCACTTCGTCGAAGTCCGCGAAGTCGAATTCAGTCGGCACCGAGCGTTCGAAATACTTCCAGTTCACATGCCCGCGGCCACCCCGCGTCGGCGTGGTGCCGGTATTTTCCCAGATCGGCTGAATCGCGCAGGTCTGGATTTCATCGTTCAGTGGATTCTTGGTCACCGCGACCTGGAATTCACGCAGAAACACATACGGACGCCGGGCCGAGACCAGACCTTCATTGACGAGCTTCGCGGTGCGATCCGAGGCCCGGATCGCGGCCAGCATCCATAGGCCCTGGAAAATCCCGGTCAGCAAAAGAAACAGCGCAAAGCCGGCGAGGATCGCGTCGGTGATTCGGATGTCGCAGATGAAGCGCTTCAGCCAGGTGTTCGGCGCGGGGCGGGGTTCAGCCTTGGCCTGAGCCTTCCAGAGCAACGTGTCGAGGCTCTCGCGGGTCAGAACCGCGCGCTCGATCACCGCATCCGGGGCTTCGCTCTGGAAATGAATCGGCAAACGTGGTGCGGCCCGGCTCGGATTTGCCGCAGTGTCGCTCACGCAGACCTTCGACAACATAACAACCGAACCCGCGATCGCAGCCGCTGCGATCAGCGCCGACAATAATAATGCACTGATGGTTTTCATCGGAGACAGGAAGCCTAGCGGTGCCGCATTGATTCGTTGCGCCGCAGGGCCCCCCGCGACAAGGCAGACGTTAGAGAGCGCGCCCGGATCAGTCAAACCCTTGAGATCGGACAGGTTTCGACGTGCCCCGATTGCACCTCGTCACCGTGACATGGCAGCTGCCTCTCCGGCATGGATAGCCAAGCGCGAAATCCCGCGATATCCGGGGCGCCTTGCTTTCTCCGCGGTATTCATAAGTGCCAGAAAAGACCTCTCGCGCCGGCTTGTCGGCAACAACCGTGGGCATCCTGTGCGGGATTGCTGCCGCGACCTGCTGGGCGGTGGGCTTTGTCGCCGCCAAGCACGGAATCGCGGTCGGCTTTACGCCGGCGGATCTGGCCTTTCACCGATTCGTCTGGTCCGGCTTGCTGCTGCTCCCGGTGATGGCGCGCGCAGGACTGGCCGATCTCGGCGGGGTGGGATGGCGGCGAGGACTGGTGATTCTTGTCCTCGCGGGCCCGCTCCAGGCGATCACCAGCTATACCGGCTTCACATTCGCGCCCTTGGGTCATGGCGCCGTGATCCATCCGGCCAGCGCCGCACTGGGTGGATTGATCCTGGCCTATTTCATCCTCGGAGAACCGCTGACGAAGTCCCGGATTGTTGGCCTGATCGGCATCATTCTGGGTTTGATCGTCCTTGCTGGAGAGGCCGCGTCCACGATTGGTGGCAACGCGCTGACCGGCGACTTGCTGTTTGCAACCGCCGGCCTGATGTGGGCGGTGTTCACCACCTGCCTGCGCCGATGGCACACCAGCGGCATCATGGCGGCGCGGATTGTCGGCGCTCTATCGCTCCTGATCTATGCGCCCCTGCATGCCGCTCTGTTCGGGCTCGGTCATATGTTCTCCCTTGGTCTTGGAGAGATTCTGCTGCAGATCGCAGTCCAGGGCATTTTTGCCGGGTTGCTTGCCATCTATCTGTTCGGCCGCGCCGTCACCGTGCTCGGCGCCGGCCGCGCCTCGATGTTTCCAGCGCTGGTCCCTGCCCTCACCGTTCTGATCGGCTTCCTGACCATCGGAGAAGTCCCGACAATCGCGCAACTGGTCGGACTTACGATCGTCGGCGTCGGCTTCCGTTTCGCACTAAAGACCTAAACCGGATGGATCCAGTGGAGCGGCTGGCTCTTATTTAGCTTGCGATGCTGGCGCGCGCACCAGCGCGTCTTCACGACATTGCGAGCGCGAGGGAGCCAGTCATGGGCATCATCTGGACGATCATCATCGGTTTTGTCGCCGGCGTCATCGCGAAATTCATAATGCCGGGAAACAACGAGCCATCCGGCTTCATCCTGACGACGATCCTCGGCATCATTGGCGCGTTTGTCGCCACATTCCTTGGACAGGCTGTCGGCTGGTATCGCGCCGGAGAGGGCGCTGGCCTGATCGGCGCAGTTGTTGGCGCCATCATCGTTCTTGTCATCTGGGGGATGATCTCAAGCCGTCGAAGCGCGGTCTGAGACAGAGTGCTGTCTACGACAGCAGCATCGACCAACGGAGATCAAGATGAACGACAAAAGCAGCGGATTTCCCTCCATGACGGCGTTGCTGGGTCTTCTGGCGATTGCCGGCTTTCAAAATCGCGACAAGATCGCCGAAATTTTGCGTGACCTGACGGGTGGCAGCGCAGCACCTGCCGACAACAAGGCACCGCAAGGACAAGTCGCCAATCAAACCGCCGGCCAACAAGGTCAACTGGGCGGGCTCCGCGACATTCTTGGCGGGGCGACTGTGGGTGGGATTCTCACTGGCGGTCTTGGCGAACTGATGGATCGCCTCAATCAGACCGGCCAGAAAGACACTGCCGATTCATGGATCGGCAAGGGTCCGAACAAGGAGATCGCGCCGCCGGATCTCAAATCCGCAATCGGCCCCGAGGTGCTGCAGACCCTCTCGCGCGTCACGGGTCTCAGTCAGGATGAATTGCTGAACAGGTTGTCGCGTGAATTGCCAACCGCGGTGGATAAATACACGCCTGAGGGGCGCATTTCAGCCGCGTGACGGGTCCGAAGCTTCTGGCTTACGAACTGCGCGCTGCTCAAGCGCACAGTTATTGCACTTTGCAGAGCGTCGCTTTCATTTTCGGACGTTTCAAAGTCGCCTGATCGCCCTTGATCCAGAACGACACGCCGCCCTTGGCATAGCGCCCGCCATCCGCCGAAAGCCGCTGCGGCAACGACAGCGCTTTGCCATCCACCTGAATGCGCGCACGCTTGTCATCCTTGAAGAAGGCCGCTGCGACCGGCGTGCCATCGGCGCACATGTAGCGAACGAAGGTCTGCGCCTGCGCAGGCGTCATTGCCGACATCAGAAGCGCCGCACCGGCGATGCCGCCGACATAATATCGGCGTAACCTCAAACACGCAGAAAAATTCATTCCCATTTGAATCATGACGAACCTCATGGTGCGCCTGTCATCAAACCATCATTGACCAGACGCTAGATCGCGCAGCCACTTCGATATCAGGAGATTGCATTGGCCACCAGCGCGATGGCAATGGCCGACGAACGTCTGAAACAGGCCGTCCGCCGCAACACGCTTCTCTCCCGCGAAGGGCTTCTCGAAGCTGCCTTTGCCAAGCTGTTCAAGGGACTTGTCTATCCGCAAATCTGGGAAGACCCGGAAATCGACCTCGAAGCTTTGGCGATCGAACCCGAGCATCATGTCGTCACCATTGCGTCAGGCGGATGCAACGTCCTGTCCTATCTGACTGCAGATCCGAAAAAGATCACCGCACTCGACCTCAGCCGCGCGCATATCGCGCTGAACCGCTTGAAACTTGAAGGCGTGCGCCGTCTGCCGGACTATGAAGCCTATTACAGCTTTTTCGGCGCAGCCGACCGGGAAGACAACATCCATCTCTATCAGCAGCACATCGCACACCATCTCGATCCCGACACGCGCGTCTATTGGGAGACGCGGCAGACATTCGGTTTCGGCGATCCGCGCATCGCCGTGTTCAGCCGCAACCTTTACAAGCACGGCCTGCTCGGCCGTTTCATCGGCTTCGGACATGCCATTGCACGCCTCTACGGCGTCGATCCGCGCGATATGTTGCGGGCGCAGACACTGGAAGAGCAGCGCGCCTATTTCGACAAGGTGCTCGCGCCGCTGTTCGACAAGCGCTTCGTGCGCTGGTTCACCTCGCGCCAGTTCTCGCTCTACGGTCTTGGCATTCCGCCGGCACAATACGAGTCGCTCGCCATGGCGGGCTCAGGCGGCATGTCGTCAATCCTGCGCCAGCGGATGGAAAAGCTGACCTGCGACTTCAGCCTCGATGATAATTACTTCGCTTGGCAGGCACTCGGACGCTCCTATGCGAAAGATGGCCGCGGTCCGCTGCCGCCCTATCTGCGGGCCGAGCATTTCGAGACGCTCCGCAGCCGCGCCGACCGTGCCGAAGTGCTTAATCGGTCCTTCACAGAATATCTGTACAGTTTGCCGAAGGAATCGACCGATCGTTTCGTGCTGCTCGATGCACAGGATTGGATGACCGACGCACAGCTCAACGCCTTGTGGCGCGAGATCACACGAACGGCGCGTCCCGGTGCGCGCGTGATCTTCCGCACCGCTGCCGAACCCAGCCTTTTGCCGGGCCGCGTCGATGACGACATTCTCGATCGCTGGACCTACCAGGACAATGCGTCGCGCGATTTCACGCGACGCGACCGCTCCGCGATCTATGGCGGCTTCCATCTCTACACCTTGCGCGGGGCGTCATGAGCGATGTCAGCGTCAACACGGTGTTGATGGACCGGATCTACCGGCGCCAGCATCGTATCTATGACCTGACCCGCAAATATTATCTGCTTGGCCGCGACCGCCTGATCGCCGGCCTTCGTCCCAATTCCGGCGATGCCGTTCTTGAAATTGGCTGCGGCACCGGCCGCAATCTGACTGTCGCCGCCAGACGATATCCGGCCGCGCGTTTCTTCGGCGTCGATGTCTCGACAGTGATGCTGACCCGCGCCATCGACTCGCTTGGCCGCTCCGGTTTGGCGACGCGCGTGCGCGTTGCCCATGGCGATGCGACATCGTTCGAACCGGAACGACTGTTCGGCCGCAAGAGCTTCGATCGCATCTTCATTTCCTACAGTATTTCGATGATCCCGGACTGGAACGGGACCATCGACCGGGCGGTCTCATTGCTCGCACCGGGCGGGCAACTGCACATCGTCGATTTCGGCGGGCAATCGAGATTGCCGACATTCTTTCGCACAGCCCTGCGGCGCTGGCTGACGATGTTTCACGTTACGCCCCGCGACGGGCTTGAGCGTTCGCTGACGGGATGCGCGCGCCGCACTGGGGCGATGCTGACGATCGACCGGCCGTATCGCGACTACGCGCAATACGCCGTACTGAGGATGCCGGGTTAATCTTCTTTTCCCTGCCCCCATGGAGAGAGGGAAGACACAACTAAGCCGCCTTCCTCGTCGTCAAAAACTCGCCCATGCGCGCAAGCGCCTTCTGAATGTTCTCGGTCGAGTTGGCGTAACTCAACCGCACATAACCTTCACCGAGAACACCGAAATCCGGACCGCCGATGATGGCGACACCGGCATCTTCCAGAAGCGACGACGCCAGCGCTTTCGCTTTCCATCCAGTCTTCTTGACGTTCGGAAATGCATAAAACGCGCCCTTCGGCGTCGCGCAGGACACACCCGGCAGCTTGTTCAGCCCGTCGACCACGACCTTGCGTCGCCGGTCGAACTCCGCGACCATTTTGATGACTTCGTCCTGCGGCCCCTGCAGCGCAGCGAGCCCGGCATATTGCGCCGACGCATTGACGCAAGAGTGGAGATTAACCGCGAGCTTGCGCGCATAGTCATAAAGCTTGCCGGGCCACACCGCATAGCCAAGCCGCCAGCCGGTCATGGCATAGGTTTTCGACCAGCCATTGAGCAGAATCAGGCGATCGCGAATCGACGGATAGGACAACAGGCAGACATGCTTCTCGCCGTCGTAGGTCATGTGATCGTAGATTTCGTCCGACATGACTGCGACATCCGGAAAGCGCTCAAGGCCCGCGACCAACTTGTCAACTTCGCTTTTCGGCGTGACGCCGCCGGTCGGGTTGGCCGGCGAATTGACGATCAGCAGTCGCGCCTTCGGCGTCAGCAGCTTCAAAGTCTCGTCAGCAGAGAATGCAAAGCCGTTTTCTTCGCGAATCGGCACCGGCACCGGATTGGCGCCCGTGAATTCGATCATCGAGCGATAGATCGGAAAACCGGGATCGGGATAGAGAATGTCCACGCCCGGTTCACCGAACATCATGATCGCCATGAACATGGTCGGCTTGCCGCCCGGCATGATCATCACGCTGTCGGGTGACACCTCGACGGAGTAACGTTTATGCAGATCGGCGGCGACCGCTTCGCGCAATTGCGGAATGCCCGTGGCCGGCGTGTAGCCGTGGTGACCATCGCGCAATGCCTTGATCGCCGCCTCGACGATGAAATCGGGTGTCCGAAAATCCGGCTGACCGATACCGAGATTGACGACGTCACGGCCCTGCGCGGACAAGGCGTTGGCGCGCGCCAATACGGCGAAGGCATTTTCCTCACCGATCCGATCAAATGCTGCGATGGTGCGAAGCATGAACCTTCTCCTCACTTTCTTCAGCGACCATTGCCGCGATATTTCTCATCATCCTTGCGATCAGCGCGCGTGACCTGGATTTCAGCCATCCGCATCACCTCGAAGATAATCGCGATCGACCAACCGATCAGCAAGAGACCATTGAGCGCCGTCATCGGAGCGTAAAGTCTTTTTGTGACGGCAGGTACAGCATCGCCATAGCCTAGTGCAGCGTAGTTTTCGAACGCGAATTCAAAGGACCCAACGCCTGTGCTGGCTGTCACATCCGCGTATTCATAAAACAGCGTCCAGATCGCAACCTCGAGGTAATGCGCCGCCGAGAGAACGATCATGGTGACCATCAACAGCGCCGATACCCGCGCAGAGGCGTGCAGGTGGTCGGTCCACACCGCCGTCCGCTGCGTCGAGACGATGATGACTCCTGTCATCACCGCGTGAACACCGAAATTGATGAAACTGACGACCGTGCCAGCAAACAATTGCTGAAACATAGCGATTGAAGTCCTCATTGGCCGCAACTGGCGTGATCCTGGACCCCTCATTAACCAGGTCAATAGTGCCAGTTGCAGGGCATGGGCCCGGCATGCCACAAAGGGAGATTATGACGGTTTGGCTTGAACTCGCCATCGTCGTTGGGCTGACCCTGCTCAACGGCTTTTTCGCAATGGCGGAGCTTGCGATTGTGTCCTCACGGCGCATTCGCCTGCAGCAGATGGCGGAGGCAGGTAGCAGCGGCGCCGCACGTGCGATGGCGCTGGCGGAGCATCCTGGCCGCTTCCTGTCCGGTGTTCAGGTTGGCATCACGCTGATCGGCATTCTCTCCGGCGCCTATGGCGGTGCAACGTTGGGCGCCCGTTTGGGCGAGGTGCTCAATCGCTATCCCGTCTTTGCTCCGCGTGGCGAAGAGATCGCATTCATCGTGGTCGTCATCGCGATTACCGCGCTGTCGGTCGTCGTCGGCGAACTGGTTCCGAAACGCATTGCACTGCTGAAGCCGGAGCCGATCGCGGCCGCTGTCGCCAGACCCTTGCAGATCCTGGTGATGATCGCGCGTCCGCTCGTCTGGCTGCTCGAAAATTCGACGACGCTGCTGCTCAAGCTGCTTCGCGTGCCACAAAAACGCTCCGATGGCGTGACCGAAGAGGAAGTCAGGATCGCGATCGCCGAAGGCACCGAAGCCGGGGTGATCGATGAGGTCGAAGAAGAAATGATTCACGGCGTGCTGGCGCTGGCGGATTCGTCGGTCGCCTCGATCATGGTGCCGCGCCCCGATGTGTACTGGATTGATCTCGCCGACGACAAGCAAACCATCGAGCGTGAGATTGTCGATTGTCCGTTCTCGCGAATCGTCGTAGCGCGCGAAGGCGACATCGGTCGACCGCTCGGCGTGTTGCAGAAGAAAGATCTGGTCGCAGACCTGGTTGCGGGACGCGGCATCCAGGTCGAAGAGCGGCTGATCGAACCGATCTTCGTTCCCGAATCCATGCCGGTGCTGCGCCTGCTTGAGGCGTTCAAGTCCACGTCGGTTCACCTCGCTTTCGTGGTCGATGAATACGGCGACTTCCTGGGCGTCGCCACCTTGAACGACGTTCTGGAAGGCATTGCAGGCGATCTCGGCGAGGACTACGAACAGCCATCCGAAGAAATCGTGCGGCGCCCCGACGGCTCATGGCTGGTAGACGGGCGTGCGCCCGTGACCGAACTGATCGAGAAGCTGAAGCTGCCGGACGTGGATGGTGAATTCCACACTGCGGCCGGCTTCGCGCTCGACCGTCTGGCGCATATCCCGGTCGAATGCGAGACGTTCGAGATCCCCGGCTGGCGGATCGAAGTGCTCGACATGGACGGCAAGCGGATCGACAAGCTGCTGTTCATCCCGATCCCTCAGACCGCGGACGGGTAAGGAACCAGTCTGGCCTGAATATCGTTGTCTTAGTTCCGCCCCGGAAGTGGATCATGGCAAAGACGACGCAACAGACGAAAGCAGGACGGCCGCTTCGCTCGCGGCTGTGGTTCGACAACCCCGACAATCCCGGCATGACTGCGCTCTATCTGGAGCGCTATCTCAATTATGGGCTGACCCTCGAAGAACTCTCGTCCGGCAAGCCGATCATTGGCATCGCGCAGACCGGCAGCGATCTCGCGCCGTGCAACCGCCACCACATCGAGCTCGCCAAGCGCGTACGCGATGGCATCCGAGACGCCGGCGGCGTCGCCTTCGAGTTTCCGTGTCACCCAATCCAGGAAACCGGCAAGCGGCCGACCGCGGCACTCGACCGCAACCTCGCCTATCTCAGCCTTGTTGAAGTGCTGTACGGCTATCCGCTCGACGGCGTGGTGCTGACCACCGGCTGCGACAAGACGACACCTGCTTGCCTCATGGCTGCAGCGACAGTGAACATTCCGGCCATCGTTTTGTCTGGCGGCCCGATGCTGAACGGCTGGTGGAAGGGTGAGCGCTCCGGTTCCGGTACGGTGATCTGGCAGGCGCGCAAGGATCTCGCGGCAGAGAAGATCGACTACAAGGAATTCCTCGCCATCGTCGCGTCGTCGGCGCCGTCCATCGGTCACTGCAACACGATGGGCACGGCTTCGACCATGAACGCCCTGGCCGAAGCGCTCGGCATGTCGCTGCCCGGCTGCGCCGCGATCCCCGCGCCATATCGCGAGCGGGCGCAGATTGCGTACGAGACGGGATTGCGTGCGGTCGAGATCGTGCACGAGGATCTGAAGCCGTCCGACATTCTCACGCGCGAAGCGTTCGAGAATGCGATCGTTGCCTGCTCGGCGATCGGCGGCTCGACCAATGCGCCGATCCATATCACCGCGATCGGGCGACACATCGGCGTCGATGTTTCGATCGACGATTGGGAAGAAATTGGCCTCGACGTGCCGCTGCTCGTCAACATGCAGCCGGCCGGCAAATATCTCGGCGAGGAATATTACCGCGCCGGTGGATTGCCGGCGGTGATGCACGAGTTGCTGCAGGCCGGCCGCATCAACGGCGACGCGAACACCATCAATGGCAAAACCATCGCGCAGAACGTCGCGAACGCTAAGTCCACGGATGCCGATGTCATCCGCGCCTACGACAAGCCGCTCAAGAAGGAAGGCGGATTCCGCGTTCTACGGGGCAACCTGTTCGATTCGGCGATCATGAAGACCAGCGTGATCTCGGACGATTTCCGCAAACGCTATCTATCCAATCCGAAGGACCCCGACGCGTTCGAAGGCCGCGCTGTGGTGTTCGATGGGCCGGAGGATTATCACGCGCGGATCGACGATCCATCGCTGAAGATCGACGACGACACGCTGCTGATCATGCGTGGAGTCGGCCCCATCGGCTATCCGGGCTCGGCGGAAGTCGTGAACATGCAACCGCCCGCCTCGCTCCTTAAACGAGGTATCGAGGCGCTGCCCTGCATCGGCGACGGCCGGCAATCCGGCACGTCAGGCTCTCCCTCGATCCTCAACGCATCGCCCGAAGCCGCCGCCGGCGGCGGACTCGCCTTGCTGCAGACCGGCGACCGCGTGCGGATCGACCTTCACAAAGGCACCGCTGACATGCTGGTGCCGAAAGCTGAACTGGATCGACGGCGCGTCGCGCTCGACGAAAAAGGCGGATTTTCAGTGCCGAAAAGCCAGACGCCGTGGCAGGAACTTTATCGCAGCCTGACCGATCAGATGGCGGAAGGACAGGTCTTGCGCGGCGCCGATCGTTATCAGCGCATCGCACAAAACAGCATTCCGCGCGACAATCACTAAGCCGACGATCCCTTGGGTCCAACCATGCGCTCGCCGAATTTCAACCGGCGAAAATCGACAACTCGATCGGGGTTTCAGGTTTCGTTTATATCGTTGACTCCGCCCCCGCCTGCACCCGATGCTTCGACCATAACAAAATAAGCCGCAAAATGTCGGCATCGGGAGGAAACCATGGGCCTACGCACTATCGTGCGATCGCTTGCGATTGCGGCGCTCGTTACCGCCGCGGCTGACACGGCATCCGCACAGGAAACGATCCGTCTGCGCATCGCCTCCGGCCACCCGCCGGTGAACACATACGTCAATCTGATGCAGAACTTCTTCGTGCCGGAAGTCACGAAGCGTGTCGCAGAGAGAACCAAGCACAAGATTGAATTCGTCGAAGGCTATGGCGGCGCGATGGTGAAAGTCGCCGACACGCTGGAAAGCGTGCAGTCGGGCATCATCGATATCGGCGGCTATTGCTTCTGCTTCGAACCATCAAACCTGCCGCTCCACGCATTCCAGGTGATGCTGCCGTTCGGCACCATGAGTCCGGTTGCGAGCGTGAAGATCGCACGCGAGGTTTACAATCAGGTCCCGTTCATGTCGAAGGTGTTCGAGGACAAGTATCGGCAGAAGCTGATCGCTCTTATTGCCGACAACGGCTACAACCTCGGCACCAATTTCGAATGGAACAAGGTTGCCGATCTAAAAGGGCAAAAACTCGCCGGCGCCGGTCTCAATCTGAAATGGCTGGAATATGCCGGCGCGACACCCGTGCAATCCTCATTGCCGGAAGCCTACACCGCCATGCAGACCGGCGTGTACAACGGCTGGATCATGTTCCCGTCCGGCTGGGTGAATTTCAAGCTGTTCGAAGTCGGTAAATTCTATACTGAAATCGGCTTCGGCGCGATCACGTGGCATGGCCTGACCATCAACAAGGCGCGCTTCGACAAGCTGCCGAAAGACGTTCAAGACATTATTCTCGAAGTCGGCAAGGAATACGAGGCCAAGACCGGGACCGTGAATGAAGAGAATTATCCCAAGCAGCTCGACGAGTTGCGCGCGAAGGGAATGAATGTCCGCAAGCTGCCCGACAGCGTACAGGCCGATTGGGCAAAATCGCTCGCCGCATGGCCGCGGGAGAAAGCGAAAGAACTCGATGCACAGGGGCTGCCGGCGACACAGGTGCTGGAAGCGACGCTGGCGGCCGCGGAAAAGGCCGGCCACAAATGGCCGGTGCGCTACGTAGTGAAGTGAGCGACGTTCCAGGCGGCAACATGTCGTTGCCGCCTGCTTCCGTGCATGGAGGGAACGCGTGCTAGAGGCTTGGACGTCTCGTGTCGTACACAGCCTGCTTGCCGTTGCCGCGGCGATTATCTTCTTGCTGAGCTTTCTGATCGTCGCCGACGTGATCGGGCGCGGCCTCTTCAATTCGCCGGTGAAGGGCACGCCGGAAATCGTTTCGATGTCGATCGTCATCATCTGCTTCCTACTTGCGGCCTATGCCGTGCAGAGCGGCGGCATGCTGCGCACCGATGTCATCGTCGCAATGTTCGGCCGGCGTGGTTACGCCTTCGCTGATCTCGCATCCGGATTGCTGGGCGCCGCCTTCTTCATCCTGATCGTGTGGGGCAGTATCGAGCCGACATTGCATGCCTGGACCAGCAGTGAATTCGAAGGCGAAGGCGCCTTGCGTGTGCCAGTCTGGCCCGCACGTTTGGTCGTGATGCTGGGCGCCGCTCTGGTCGTGGCGATCTATCTCGGCCAATCGCTCCTTGCCGTTCTCGCATTGCTTCGACCTGGAGACGCGCCCCCGCCCGCACCAACTCCGCATTGACGGATCCACACGATGTTCGGCCATATCGAAATGATCATCATCGTGGTTGTGCTGCTGGCACTTGTCTTTGCCGGCGTGCATATCGCGATCGCCCTTGGCGTCACTGCCGCCATCGGTATCTACCTCATGCTCGGCGACATCGAGGTCGTTCGCACCTTCGTGGCCAATACGGCTTATGAAGCGTTACGCGACTATGTGTTCGCGGTGATCCCGCTGTTCATGCTGATGGGCGACTTCCTCGCCAAATGCGGCGCGGCAACCGACCTCTACACGCTGGCGAACCGAATGAGCCGCTGGCTGCCGGCCCGGCTTGCGGTGGCAACCATCATCGCCAACGCGATCTTCGCCTTCGTCACTGGCGTCAGCATTGCTGCGGCAGCCGCCTTCTCGCGCATCGCCTATCCAGAAATGCGGCGCTACGGTTACCAGCGGCAATTCGCACTCGGCTGCATTGCGGGCAGCGCTTGCCTCGGCATGTTGATTCCGCCTTCCGTGCTGATGATCGTGTGGGGCGTCCTGACCGAGCTTTCGATCGGCAAACTGTTTCTCGCCGGCGTTCTGCCCGGTTTGCTGCTGTCCTTCAGCTTCTGCGCCTATGTGGTGATTGCTGCGATCCTCAATCCATCGCTGGTGGGCGGAGGCGCTGGTCAGCCGATGAAGGCGGCCCCGCTCGGGGCAGCGGTAACCGTTCGGCTCGATCCGGACGAGCAACCGATCGGTCCTCTGCTGTTCAGCACCTCGCTGGTGTTACTGCTCATTGCCGGCGTGCTCGGCTCGATCTGGCTCGGCCTCTGCACGCCGACAGAGGGCGCTGGCGTTGGCGCTGTGGGCGCGCTGATCCTCGCGCTGATCAAAGGCATTACCTGGCGCGAGATCTGGCAGGTGGTTCTGAATGTCGGCCGCACATCGGGACCGTTGTTGCTGCTGTTGTTCTGCGCGCAGCTCTATTCGCGTGTTTTGTCGATGACTGGCTTCACCGAAACGGCCAAAACGTTCCTGCTCGGCACCGGCATGGGACCGACCGGCATTCTATTGGTCATGCTGGTGATCTGGCTGGTGCTGGGCTGCCTGATCGACTCGATCTCGATTATCTTGCTCACGGTGCCGATCTTCGCACCGATTGCGATGACGCTCGGCTTCGACCCTATCGCCTTCGCGATCATCGGTATTCTTGCAGTCGAGACCGGTTTGCTGACGCCGCCATTCGGCATTCTGGTCTTCACGGTGAAGGCGGCCGTGCCTGAGCCGAGTGTGCAACTCGCGGAGATCTTCCGCGGCTCGGTGCCTTACTGGATCATTCTGCTGCTGGTGGTTGCGGCAATTGTCGTATTTCCGTCGATCGCGACGTACTTGCCGTCGTTGTAATTGCACGTTCCGCGCAGGGCCGGCACGCTCCAGCCTCATTCCATCAGCGCCGAAGGCGCGTCCCAAAGGATGGAGGCTCAGAGCAGCTATGATTTTGCACTGGCCGGTGCAATCGCATCGTCACACGCCCGCAAGGCTTTCGCAATTGCGAAAAACTCAAGAATTACACCACAAACAAGGGCGTGACGTGTGAAATCTCGAAATTTCAGCGATGCGCCGCGCGTCTGACCTGCCTGCAGTGTTTGCAGTTTATCTCAAAGCCTTGCTGTCCAACAATGCAAGCTGCCACAATCCTCCCGTTCCTCAACCGGATGATCTAATGCCAAGTATTGCCGAGAAACGTCACACCTTTCGTCGTCTCCATGAAACCGGTTGCTTCGTCATTCCCAATCCGTGGGACGTCGGCAGCGCGCGGTATCTGCAGCATCTCGGCTTCAAGGCGCTGGCGACGACCAGCCTCGGCTATGCCTATGCGGCCGGTTATGCCGATGGCGAAGTCCCGCTCGGGCTGATGCTGGACCATATCGCCGAGATCGTCGAGGCAAGCGACGTACCGGTCAATGCCGATTTCGAAGGCGGCTTCGCGCATGATCCGGAGGGCGTTGCAGAGAACGTCATCGCCTGTGTCGGAACCGGAGTGGCCGGCCTGTCGATCGAGGATTCCACCGGCGACAAAGCAATTCCGCTGTATCCGTTCGAACAGGCTTTAGCGCGCGTGAAAGCAGCGCGTCACGCCATCGACAAGACCGGCGAGGATGTGATGTTGACGGCTCGAACCGAAGGCTTCATTCGCGGCCGCCCCGACATGGATGAAACCTTGCGCCGGCTGAAAGCCTTTGCCGAGGCTGGCGCCGATTGTCTCTATGCGCCCGGCATCCGAACACCGGAGGAAATCAGGACCGTGGTCGAGAGTGTCGCACCGATACCGGTGAACATCCTCATCGGATGGCCGAGCGACCTTCGCGTTCAGGACATCGCTGCCACGGGCGCAAGGCGGATCAGCGTCGGCGGAGCCCTGGCCAGATGCGCCTGGGGCGGCTTCACGCGCGCGGCGCGTCAGATCGCCGACGGCGGCTGCTTCGGCGGCTTTGCCGACGCAGCGCCGGCAGTCGACCTGAACGCGTTTTTCCGCGAAGACCGCAAGAAGCGGTCATCGGAATGAGCCCTGCGCTCGCCTTCAAACCGGCGACGCGCCCTGGCGATGTGACGTTGGCAGGCCGTTACGGCAGCACGGTGAAGCTCGATCCGCTGCTGCATGCGACCTCGTTATGGAATGCGACCAAGGACCATCCCGATACGTGGACCTACATGTCGTATGGCCCTTTCGAATCCGCCAGCATCTTCAATCAATGGCTCGTTGCACACGCGACTTTGAACGATCCTTACGTCTACGCGATCCTCGATCCGGATGGGCATGCACTCGGCCTTGCCGCACTGATGAACATTCATCCCGAGATGGGTGTGATTGAAATCGGACATATTGTTTACTCGCCAGCCTTGCAGCGGACACGGCTTGGGACAGAAGCGCAATATCTGCTCGCGTCCTATGCGTTCGATACGCTCGGTTACCGGCGCTACGAATGGAAGTGCAATGCGCTGAACGCGGCGTCGCGGAGCGCTGCCCAGCGTTACGGCTTCTCCTTCGAAGGCATTTTTCGGCAGCACATGGTGGTCAAGGGCCGCAATCGCGATACCGCATGGTATTCGATCATCGATCGCGAATGGCCGGCGCGCAAAGTCGCATTCGAGCAATGGCTCGCGCCTGAGAATTTCGATAAGCAAGGTCGACAAAAAGCGCGGTTACCGGACTTGATAGCGCGCTGACGTGTTCCACAGGATCATGACATGGCCGGACGTCTTGCAGACAAAACCGCTGTCGTCACCGCCGCCGGACAAGGCATCGGGCGTGCGATTGCAGAGATGTTCGCTGCCGAGAGCGCGACGGTCATTGCCACCGATCTCGACGCCGGAAAGCTCGCGGGCCTTCAGGCGGCGAAGGCATTGCCGCTGGACGTGCGGTCAACTGACGCTGTCAATGCGCTGGCGCGGATGGTGAGCCAGGATTTTGGCGGCGCGGATATTCTGGTCAATTGCGCCGGCTTCGTGCACCACGGCACGGCATTGCAGTGTTCGGAAGCGGACTGGGATTTTTCATTCGACCTCAACGTCAAATCGATGCATCGCACGATCACGGCATTCCTGCCGGATATGCTGAAGAAGCACCACGGCTCAATCGTCAACATCGCGTCGGCGGCATCATCGATCACTGGCCTGCCGAACCGCTACGTTTATGGCGCAACCAAAGCGGCGGTGATCGGACTGACCAAGGCGGTGGCGGCCGACTTCATCCGACAGGGCATCCGCTGCAACGCGATCTGTCCCGGCACGATCGAATCGCCGTCGCTCGACGGGCGAATAGAAACGCTGGCGCAAACGACGCAGCAATCCAGCGATGCCGCCCGGCAAAGCTTCATCGATCGCCAGCCAATGGGCCGGCTCGGCACCGCGAAGGAAGTCGCGGCCCTGGCAGTATTTCTGGCATCCGATGAAGCGAGCTACATCACCGGCCAACCCTATCTGGTCGATGGCGGGCTGGCGTTGTAAAACGAAGTCATTCCGGAACGCGCGAAGCGCCGATCTGGAAATGACGGAACAGATATGGAGCAGCGAGCGGATGCGCGTTCTTTCGGTTGCTCTTTTGCTGACGGTAAGCCCGGCCATCGCCTTCGCCGCCAATTGCAAGCGCAACAGCAACACCGTGAGTTGCGATGACGGACGCTCCGGCATATTCACCGGTGGCGCCATCATCTGGCCCGACGGCACACGCTCGACCAGCGCACAGCACCCGAGCGTGCGCATCGGTCACAAGGATTCGGTTCGTGTCGGTCCCGGCGTATTTGTCGGCTCGCCATCAGGTAGAGGTTCTGTCCCGCTTGACGATCCGAATGCACCGCACAAGCGCGACTGCGCTGTAATCGACAGCGTTTCCTATTGCTGATGGCGTAACACGATGCACATTCTCATCACCGGCGCGGCCGGCATGATCGGCCGCAAACTCGTCGAACGGCTTGCACACGACAAAGCGCTGAACGGCGAGGCGATCGACGCACTGACGCTGCTCGACATCGTGCCGGCACAGTCCCCTCAAGGATTGACGGCGATCATCAAGACCGCCGACCTATCGGCGCCCGGTGCGGCAGACGATGCAGTTTCAACACGGCCGGATGTGATCTTTCATCTCGCGGGGATTGTATCGGGTGAAGCGGAAACCGATTTCGACAAGGGCTATCGCGTCAATCTCGATGGCACCCGCAATCTGCTCGAGGCCATCCGCAAGACCGGCGACGGTTACAGGCCGAAGGTCATTTACACATCATCGATCGCGGTCTTCGGCGCACCCTTCCCTCATTCGATTCCGGACGATTTCCACCTGACGCCGCTCACCAGCTACGGCGCGCAGAAAGTGATCGGCGAAACGCTGCTGGCGGATTACTCACGGCGCGGGTTTCTGCAGGGTGTCGGCATCCGCCTTCCCGGCATCACCGTGCGGCCCGGCAAGCCCAATAAGGCAGCCTCTGGTTTCTATTCAGGCATTATCCGGGAACCGCTGGCGGGACAGGAAGCCATGCTCCCGGTCGCCGACGACACGACGAATACGCATGCCTCTCCCCGCGCTGCCGCCGGATTTCTGGTGCATGGTGCATCACTGAGCACCGAGCAGCTTGGTCCGCGGATTAACCTGACGATGCCCGGCGTCTGCTGCACGGTCGGTGAGCAGATCGCGGCCCTGCGCCGTGTCGCAGGCGACCGCGTCGTGGCCAGGATCCGGCGGGAACCCGACGCATTCATCATGCGGATCGTGGCCGGCTGGCCAAGCCGCTTTGACGCAACCCGCGCCCGTGAACTCGGATTCACCGCAGAAAACTCATTCGACGAGATCATCCGCATCCATATTGATGACGATCTTGGTGGCGATTTCGTCCGGTAACGAACAATCGATGGGCAGCCCGCAAACTTGCATCGTCAGTCTGATCGCATACATTGCGGCTTTGAATTCTCCCCCTTGAGGCTACCATGAGCTACGTCGAAGCCGCCCTTGCGCCCATGCGCAAGACCGGACAGATCAAACTGCATAAACCGGAAGGCTTTGCCGGGATGCGCAAGGCGGGCCAACTGGTGGCCCAATGCCTCGACATGCTGGTTGATGAAGTCAAACCAGGCGTTCCGACGGAACGGATCAACGATCTCGTCCATGATTTCGCCATGGATCATGGCGCCTTGCCAGCGACACTGATGTATCGCGGCTATCGCAAATCGACCTGCACCTCGATCAATCACGTTGTCTGTCACGGCATTCCCAGCGAAAAACCGATGAAGGAAGGCGATATCGTCAATATCGACGTGACCTTCATCGTTGATGGATGGCATGGCGATTCCAGCCGCATGTATGCCGTCGGCGAGATTCCGCGCCGGGCCGAGCGGCTAATCGACATCACCTATGAATCGATGATGCGCGGCATTGCCGCAATCAAGCCGGGCGCCACCACCGGCGACATCGGCGCAGCCATCCAGTCATTCGTCGAAGCCCAGCACATGAGCGTGGTGCGGGACTTCTGTGGTCACGGTCTCGGCCGGCTGTTCCACGACGAGCCGAATATCGTTCACGTCGGCCGGCCGGGCGAAGGCACGGTGCTGCGGCCGGGCATGTTCTTTACCGTTGAGCCGATGATCAATCTCGGACGTCCGCATGTGAAGGTGCTGTCGGACGGCTGGACCGCGGTGACGCGAGATCGCTCCCTGTCGGCCCAGTTCGAACATGCCGTCGGCGTAACCGATAAGGGCGTTGAAATCTTCACGCTGTCGCCCAAGGGCCTCGACAAGCCGCCCTATTCAACGGGCGCCGGTCAATAAACTCACAGCGTCAGCGGCGTCTCAGGATCGCTTCGATATCTGCGATTGCGCAAGAGCGGTCGAGGCTTCTGTCAGAGGAGCCGAGCGTGTTGCCGGACGGCCGGGATTCTGCACATGCTGATTCAGCCAGACGCTGCCGACCACGATCGCCATGCCCGCAACTTGCACAACACTGAGCGCCTGATCGAGAAACCACCATCCCAGAATGACCGCCACGACAGGGCTGAGAAGCGCCAACGAAGCCACGACCGAAGGCTCCAGCCGCGCCACACCCCGGAACCAGAAAATATAGACGAGCGCGGCGCCAATCAGTCCGAGGTAAACGAACCCGGCCACATTCATCACTGACAGCGCTGGCAGAGGCGGCTCGAGAAAGAAAGCCACGGGCAACAGCAAGATGCCTCCTGCTGTGAGCTGCCAGGCGGTAAAGGTCAGCGCGGAGACCGCCGGTTGCCAAAGGCGGGTGAGCACCGTGCCTCCCGCCATCGACACCGCTCCGGCAAGAGCCGCTGCAATCCCCACCCAATCCAGACGCACCGCGCTCGGTGTCAGCACCAGAAGCGCAACTCCGACGATACCCATCATGGCAGCGACAATTGAAAGCGCGTGAATGGTCGAACCGAGAAATGAGCGCGCCAGAAAGATGACGATCAGCGGCTGTACCGCCCCAACGGTCGCCGCGACCCCTCCGGGCAACCGATAGGCAGCCACGAAAAGCATCGCCCAGAAGATGGAAAAATTAAGCGCACCCAGAAGGAAAGACCGCGCCCACCAGATCCCGACAGGCAACTGGCGCACGATCAGCAGAAGAAGAAGGCCGGCTGGAAGCGCACGCAACATTGCGACCGTCATCGGATAACCAGCCGGCAGAAATTCGGTCGTCACGATGTAGGTGCTGCCCCAAACCACGGGTGCAATCGCGGTCAGAAGCAGATCGGTATTGCGTGCCATGGTGCCTCGCGCTGAGCATTTCGGACTGGAACCCGGACCAGTTCCGTTTCAGCGGAGACTTAATCCATTGCTGGCATGCCGATAATATGGGATTTACCTGCTAAATTCGTGAATGTCAGTGAATAATCGATGGATCGTCTGACCGCCCTGAAAATTTTCTGTCAGGTGGTGGAGCGCGGAAGCTTCGTCGAAGCTTCCCGGCATCTTGGCCTTTCACCGGCGGCGATTAGCAAGAATATCGGCGAGCTGGAGGAGCATCTGACGGTGCGGCTTTTGAACCGCACCACCCGCCGTATGAGCGTGACCGAGGCCGGCATGCGCTACTACGAGCGCATCTCCCGAATCCTGGACGATCTCGCCGAGGCTGACAGGACGCTGGGCCCGCTCCAGAACATGCCAAGCGGTGTCCTGCGCGTCAGCGCTCCGATGACATGGGCGCTGACACTTTTATCGCCTGCCATCCCGAGATTTCTCGACCGCTATCCGGATTTGTCGCTCGACCTCCAGCTTGAGGACCGCCGTATCGATATCATCAAGGATGGCTATGACATCGCTATTCGCGGCAGCGACAATCTTGAAGATTCCAGTTTGATCGCGCGAAAGATCATGACCATGCCGCATGTCGTTTGCGGTGCGCCTTCCTACTTCACGCGCCACGGAATTCCCGAAACGCCGACGGATCTCAAGAATCACAATTGCATCCAGTTCACGCTGTCAGGCCACGCCAATGAGTGGGAGTTCAAAAGAGCGAATCGATCGGTTCGTGTCCCCATCAATGGCCGATATAAGGTGACCTCCAGCCTCGCCGTTCGCGACGCATTGCACGCAGGCTTAGGCATAAGCCTGATCCCTTTGCTCTATGTCAGAGAAGACCTCGAACAGGGGAGGCTGCGAACGGTGCTTCATGATTGGACCGCAGTGGAGACATCCATTTACGCCGTCTACCCCGCCGGACGTCATGTCGCCGCAAAGGTCCGCGTGTTCGTTGATTTCTTGATCGAAGAGTTGAGCGCCTCCCTTCCGGGATGACATCCGCGTTCCGGTATCGACCGTTTCGTCAGTAGATGTGGCTCTTCAACGACTTTTCGTCCACGCACCGGTTGCAAATACGGGCAATCGCGTCATGCTTACGCCATGGGGCGTGGGGCGGACAGCAACGAAAACGGCGAGCAGAACGTCGGCCTTGAAGAGGCCGCGCCGCACTATCACGGCCACCGCGAACGGCTGCGGGCGCGCTTCCGCGAGGTGGGAGCCGATGCCGTCGCCGATTATGAACTCCTCGAACTCGTGTTGTTTCGCGCCATCCCGCAACGGGACGTGAAGCCGCTTGCGAAGCAGCTCATCGAAAAATTCGGTTCCTTTGCCGAAACGATCGCCGCACCGGCAACCCGCCTGAAAGAGATCAAGGGACTTGGCGAGGCCGCAATCACCGAAATCAAGATCGTGCAGGCGGCGGCGGGGCGTATGGCCAAAGGCCAAGTGAAAGGACGGACCGTGCTGTCATCATGGTCGGCGGTCCTGGATTATTGCCGCACCGTGATGGCGTTCGCAGAGAAGGAGCAGTTCCGTATCCTGTTTCTCGACAAGCGCAATCAGCTCATCGCCGACGAATTGCAGCAGACCGGCACGGTCGATCACACGCCGGTCTATCCGCGCGAAGTGGTGAAGCGCGCACTCGAGCTGTCGGCAACCGCGATCATTCTCGTGCACAACCACCCGTCCGGCGATCCGACGCCATCGCGGGCCGACATCCAGATGACGCAATCGATCATCGACATCGCCAAGCCGCTCGGCGTCTCGGTGCACGATCACATCATCGTCGGCAAGGAGGGGCACGCAAGCTTCAAGGGGTTGCGCCTGATCTGACGATCAAACGCCCCTTGTATTGCCGGTTGCCGGCATGGCCGCTGTTACTTCTCGACCGCTCCACCGAGCTCCGCCCAGTCCTTGAACGCACCGAGATTATAGACGGTCGCATAGCCCAGCTCCCTGAGCGTCTTGCCGCTCAACGCCGAACGTCCGCCGGATGCGCAATAGACGATGACTGTCTTGCCCTTGTCGAAATTCTTGTCGTGATAAGGCGATTCAGGATCGGCACGGAACTCCAGCATGCCGCGTGGCACATTCACGGCGCCGGCAATCTTGCCGCTCTTCTCGACCTCGGCCGGATCGCGCACATCGACTACCAGCACATCGCCTTTGGCAATCATGTCGCCAGCCACCGCTGGCGTGACGCGTGGCACAATTGCGTTCGCGGCTTCCATCATGTCCTTGAGGCTTGTCGGCATGAGTTCCTTCCCTTGATTTACTTCTTCACCAGTCCGATCGCTTCGGTTCCTTCCGGAACACGACGCCATTTCGACGGCTCGCTTTCCTCGAAGCGCCAGACCTGACCGTTCGGCGAGACAAGCACCAGCTCACCGCGATCCAGCCGCCAAACATTGGGATTGAGGCGTGTCATCGCCGCATCGCATGGCGATTTCAGTGACATAACGAATTCATCGAAGCCCTTCGTCTGGCGATTGGTCAGAGTCAGATCGCAGACCGACTTTTCTTTCTTGGTCATGCTCCAGTCGCCGACCATCTGTTCCACCGAATGTTTGGGCGTGAAGGCGGCAGCCGATTCCGCAGTCTGCAGAAAATACAAGCCTTCTTCCTTGCGCTCACCCTCGTACATGCCGACTTCGACCTCGGACATCTCCAGCACGGCGCGCCCGCGCCCGTCGATCAACCGCAAAGTCTCATTGTTCAACGTCCAGGCTTCGACGCCCTTCAAGGCGGGAATGGATGCGGCGCAAGCTGGATCAAATTCCACTTTGAAGCCGCCCTTCGCCGGATCGGTCTTGAAGGTAACGTTACAGAGTTTGTCGCGCTCGGAGTTCGACAACTCCCATGTACCGACCATGTTCTTCGCTGCCTCGCTCGGAGTTTGAGCGAAGGCAGGCGTCCAAGCCGCAATGAGAACGAGGAATAGCGTGGCAAGCCGCATTGGGAGTGTCCCGGCCAATTCTCCAAGACGCTAGCACACAGCTTGCGGCAAAATCAGGCCCGTTTCTTCATGCTCTTTTCTTCAGGCTTTCTTCTTGGGCGGATAGGGCGTTTCCGGCACCGGAGTCAGCGGCGGCTGACCCGAGAACCACGCCTTGAGGTTGTCAACCACCAGCATATCCATGGCTTTGCGGGTCGCCGCCGAGGCCGAACCCAGATGCGGGAGCAGAACGATGTGGTCCATCTCGATCAGCTCATTGGGCACATGCGGTTCGTTGACGAACACATCCAGACCCGCCGACATGATGGTGCGATCCTGCAGCGCCTTGATCAGCGCCGGTTCATCGACCACCGAGCCGCGCGCCATATTGATCAGGATACCATCCGGCCCCAACGCCTTCAGCACTTCGGCATTGATCAGGTTTTTGGTTGCCGCGCCGCCCGGCACGATGACCATCAACGTATCGACGTCGCGCGCCATGTCGAGCAGCTTCGGATAGTATTTATAGTCAACGCCGGCTTGCGGATTGCGCGAGTGATAGACGATGCCGACGCCGAACGCTTCCAGCCGCCGCGCGATCGCCTTGCCGATACGGCCCATGCCGACGATGCCGACAGTGCGTTCGCGCAACGTCGCCTTCGACAGTGGATAGCCCTCCTGCACCCATTTGCCCGCACGGAGATAACGATCGGCCTGAGGAAATTCGCGGATGGTCGCGAGCAGAAGGCCGATCGCGGTGTCGGCCACTTCCTCGTTCAGCACGTCCGGCGTGTTGGCGACAACGATACCGTGCTCGCCGGCCCATCTCGCATCGACGTGATCATAGCCGACGCCGAAGCTCGATACGATTTCAAGTTTGGGAAAGCGCGACATGAAAGCGCCGTCGAGCTTGTTCGCGGTATAAGCGATGGCAATGCCGCGAATGCGGGGCGCGATCTCGCTGATGAAAGCATCCGGGTCCTTCGCCTCAACCAGCTTGTGCACCGTTGCGAATGGCTCAATGCCGTCGACAATGGTCGGTTTGGCCGCCCCAATCAGCAAAATCTCCAGCCCGTCCGCAGACATTCGGCACCCTCCCTGTTCGGCGTCTTTCATCAAAAGTGCGGCTGGTTTCAGCCGTAATCCACCTATACTAGTTGACGTAGCATCTGCAATCAGCGTGTTTTTCGAGTACCCGCATCCGGCGTTCTTCCATGAAAATTCATACCGTCCAGACGATCCGCAAGATCGTGCTTTTCGCAGCAATTGCGCTCGGGGTCTTTGTCTTCGCCGTAACCACATCTGTGCACCCCGGCGGCGGTACGATCCATGAAATGATCGAATGGGCCGGCATCGTGCTCATTGTCGCCTGCATCCTCGGCCGGACATGGGCGTCGCTTTATATCGGCGGGCGCAAGATTGAGGAATTTGTGCAGATCGGCCCCTATTCGGTCACCCGCAATCCGCTCTATTTCTTCTCGTTTCTCGGCGCGGCGGGCGTCGGCGCGCAGGTTGGCAGCCTCACGCTGGCGCTGATCTGTGCGTTACTGGCCTATCTCGTTTTCTATGTCGTCGTACGGCAGGAAGAGCAGGTGCTGAGCGCACGCTATGGCGCAGCTTATCGCGACTATCTCGCGCGGGTTCCGCGGTTCATCCCCAATCCATCACTCTGGAAGGATGAGCCGAGCCTGACGATCCGGCCGCCACGGGTACTGATGACCTTTGCGGACGCACTGGTTTTCCTGCTCGCTGTGCCGATCGCCGAGCTGTTCGAGCATCTTCAGGAAACAGGAGTCATTCCGGTCCTGTTTCACCTGCCGTAAGATCAATTCCGTGCGATGATTGCCGCGGCCGCACCCGCCATTGCAACTCCAGCCGTGCGATTCACGGCCTGCACGGCGCGCGGGCTGGTGAGCACCCGGCGTGCCTGCGCGGCCAGTACAACGTAACCCGCCAGAACCGAGCTGACGACGAGCGCGACGATCCCCGCAAGTTCGGCCATGTCGGTCAGCGTCAACTGCGTCAGATCGATCAGCGTCGGCAACAGCGCCATATAAAACAGCATCACTTTCGGATTGCCCAGTGAGATGAGCAGCGCGGCACCGAAGAGCTGACGGCCCTGTCCGCGCACCGGCGCGGCCGCAATTGGCGCACCGGCATCTCTCCAAAGCTTCCATGCGAGATATAGAAGATAGGCAGCACCGCAATATTTGACGACCAGGAAGATCGGCTGAAACAATGCCACCAGTGCGGCGAGACCGAACATGGCGCAGCACAGCCAGATCAGGTCGCCCAGAACGAGACCCGTACAGAACGCGATCATTCCGTCAGCGCCCCGCGACATCACCCGCGCGATAATCGCTGCAACGGCCGGCCCCGGCGAAATCACCGCGACCAGAAGCACCAGCGCGAAACTGAAAAAAGCAAACTGACTCATCATCACACCAGCATGGTGACAGGCTGCTCGAGAAAGCCTTTTAGTGCCGCCAGCAACTCTGCGCCGAGCGCGCCATCGATCACCCGATGATCGCAGGACAAGGTGATCGTCATCTGGCTCTCGAAACGCACGCCGCCGTCTTCGGTTTCGACCGGACGGCGCTGCGCGGCGCCGACCGCGAGGATGGTGGATTGCGGCGGATTGATAATCGCGGAGAATTCGCGCACGCCATACATACCGAGATTGGAGATCGCGCTAACGCCGCCCTGATATTCTTCTGGTTTGAGCTTCTTGTCGCGTGCCCGCTCGGCGAGCGAACGCATCTCAGTCGAGATCGTACTGAGGGATTTTTCGTTGGCCGCGCGCAGCACCGGTGTCAGCAGCCCGCCGTCAATTGCAACCGCAACGCCGATATCGGCGCGATTGAAACGCAGAATCCGATCTTCAGCCCAGATCGCATTCGCCGCCGGAACGCGCATCAGCGCCAATGCCAACGCCTTGATGACAAAGTCATTGACCGAGATCTTGTAGCTCGGCTCACCGCCGCGTTTTGGCGCTGCCGCATTCGCGTCGGAACGCACCTTCAACAGCGCATCGATGCTGACATCGGCGGTCAGGTAGAAATGCGGAATGACCTGCTTGGCCTGTGTCAGCCGCGTTGCGATGGTCTTGCGCATACCGTCGAGGGGCACTTCCTCGAACGGCGTATCGCGATAGAGCGCGAGAATGTCGGACGCCGATGGTCCGGCAACCGGCGTTGTCGATGGCGTCTTCCCGATCTGCGTTTCGACATCGCGCGCAACAATACGGCCATGTGGACCGGAACCAGCGATGCGCGAGAGATCGATGCCGTTTTCTCCGGCAAGACGCCGCGCCAGTGGCGTGACGGTGATGCCGCCGACAATCCGGGCCGGACCGAAATTGCGCTCGGGCGTGCGCACCTCACGGAACGGATCCATGACGATGGGCGCAGGCACACGAACCTCGCTCCGCTCATCCCCGCGCAAGCGGGGATCCAGTCTTGCTTGGCCCCGGGTCCCCGCCTGCTCGGGGACGAGCGTAGCCTGTGCCGTGGCTGGACCCTTAGCCGTCGGTTGATGCGCTGCCGCTGCTTCAGCGGACGCTGCAAGCACCGCAACAACCGCGCCGACCGGCGCAACATCGCCCGTGGCGACCCTAATTTCCGCGAGCACGCCGGCGCTGGTTGCCGGCACCTCCATCGAGGTCTTATCGGTCTCAATCTCGAACAGGTTGTCGCCGGGCGCCACGCTGTCGCCCGTAGTCTTGAACCATCTGGTGATCTTGCCCTCGGCCACCGTCTCGCCGAGCTGCGGCATCAGGATGTCCATCGTCAGTTCCCTACTGAACACAGCCCGTGTGTTGTTGTCCCCGCGCAGACGGGGACCCATACACCGTGATGTTCGAAATTGATCTTATGGATATTTTCGCTTCATCGATTGTTCAATGGTTATGGGCCCGCCTGCGCGGGCGACAGATACAAAAATTGTTGTCAGTTCGCCATCGTCACCAATTCACCGACACATATTGCGTCTCGAGAAACTCCATCATGCCTTCGTGGCCGCCTTCACGTCCGAGACCGGATTGCTTCATGCCGCCGAACGGCGCAGCCGGATCGGACACCAGACCGCGATTGAGCCCGATCATCCCGAAATCGAGCTGCTCCGACACCCGCATGCCGCGACCGATATCCTTCGTGTACAGATAGGCGACGAGTCCATATTCGGTGTCGTTGGCGCGCTTGACCGCTTCCTCTTCGGACTTGAAGGTCTGGATCGATGCCACGGGGCCGAAGATCTCTTCGTTCAGCATCTTCGCATTGTCGGGCACGTTGGTGACCACGGTCGCCGGATAGAAGAAGCCAACGCCCTCCGGCGTCTTGCCGCCGGTCAACACCTTGGCGCCCTTCGACACCGCGTCATCGACAAGTTCGATGACCTTGTCGCGACCTTCCTTGTTGACCAGCGGACCGACCGTCACGCCCTCGTCGAGACCGTTGCCCATCTTCAGTGACTTCATCTTGTCGGCGAGCTTCCGCGCAAACACATCGTGCACCGCTTCGTGCACATAGAAGCGGTTGGCTGCGGTGCAGGCTTCGCCCATGTTGCGCATCTTGGCGATCATCGCGCCTTCGATCGCCGCATCGATGTCGGCATCCTCAAACACGAGGAACGGCGCGTTGCCGCCCAGTTCCATCGCCGGCTTGACGATGTTGTCGGCCGCCTCTCGCAGCAACACTCGACCGACTTCGGTCGAACCGGTGAACGACACGACCCGCACACGTGGATCGTGCAGCATCGCGCCGACCACCTTGCCGGAGGAGCGCGACGGGATCACGTTGACGACGCCGGCGGGTACGCCTGCTTCTTCCAGGATCGGCATCAACGCCAGCATCGTCAGCGGCGTATCGGACGCCGGCTTCAGCACCACCGGACAACCCGCCGCAAGCGCCGGTCCGATTTTGCGGGTCGCCATCGCCGCCGGGAAATTCCATGGCGTCACCAGCACGGCGATCCCAGCCGGCTTGTGCTGAACCAGGATGCGCGCACCCGACGATGGCGCGGTCGACATCTGGCCGAGATTGCGCACCGCCTCTTCCGCATTCCAGCGGAAGAATTCGGCGGCATAGGCGACCTCGCCGCGAGAATCCGGCAGGGCCTTGCCGTTCTCAACCGTAATCAGCTTCGCCAGCCGCTCGGCATCGCGCATGATCAGTTCAAAAGCCTTGCGGAGAATCTCCGCGCGCTCGCGCGGCTTTTTCGCCGCCCAGGCGGGGAAAGCGGCGTCCGCTGCATCGATCGCCGATATGGCATCCTCAACCGTGGCGCTGGCAACGGAAGCGACCGTTTGCTCGGTGGCTGGATCAATCACGTCGAAACGCTGATTGTCCGAGGACTTGCGCCATTGGCCTCCAATCCAGAGATCGGTCGGAACATCGGCGAGAAGATTGTCGTACATAATGCAGCCCTTGTTCATTCAGCGCCTTGCGCGGCGGACCCGCGCATCCATCCTCCTTTTGGACGGATGAACGACCGGATCAAGCTCGGCCATGACGCCCTCGTTTATTTCCATCCTGCCGTTTCGGTTCGATCAGAACGTTCCTGTAGGTCGAATTTCAGCCATCAATGGATTTGAACCAGCCTATGCACCGAGCGATTGCTTGATACGTTCGACGATCCGATTCACGTTAGGCAGAATCGCATCTTCCAACACGTCCGCCGACGGCAGTGGAATGTGCGGCGTCGTAATGCGAACGGGAGGGCCATCGAGGTCGTAGAAGGCCTCGTCGGCAACGATCGATACGATCTCCGCACCCCAGCCGCACAGCCGCGGATTCTCTTCGACCGTGAACAGCCGGTGCGTCCGCGCAACCGAGCTCAGAATCGTCTGCGTGTCGAGCGGCACGAGCGAACGCAGATCGATCACTTCGCAGTCGATGCCGTATTCCGCCTTCAGCTTTTCCGCCGCTTCGACTGCACGCGGCACCATCAATGCGAGGGCCAGAATGGTCGCATCCCGGCCACGACGCACGATTTTCGCCGAGCCGAGCGTATCGACGATCTCGCCATCCGGAACTTCGCCTTTCATCGGATAGAGCGATTTGTGCTCGAAGAAAATCACGGGATCGGGATCGCGCACCGCTGCCGCGAGCAGGCCGATGACATCGCGCGGATTCGACGGCGCGACAACCTTCAAACCTGGAATCATCATGCACCAGTTCTCGACGCTCTGCGAATGTTGCGCGCCGAAGCGCGAGCCTGCACCATTGCCGGTGCGCACGACCAGCGGACACTTGACCTGGCCATTGGTCATGTAGCGGCTCTTCGGAAATTCATTGGCGATATAGTCGAAGCACACCGCCAGGAAGTCCGAGAACATGATTTCGGCGATCGGCTTCAATCCGGTCATCGCCGCACCCATGGCGGCGCCGAGAATGGCCTGCTCCGAGATTGGCGTATCGCGCACACGGAACGGGCCGAATTGCTCGTAGAGTCCAACAGTCGCCTTAAACACGCCGCCCGCCTTGGCAACGTCCTCACCGAGAAAGACAACGTCGGGATCGCGCATCATTTCCTGAGCAATGCCGCGGGCAACGGCGTCGCGGTATGTCAGTTCCGCCATGCGAAGCCTCCGTCTGCGTAAACGTCGGTGGTCAGGATGTCCTGCGGCGGAAGAGGCGCCGCCTTGCATTTCTCAGTCGCGTCATCGACTTCGACCTTGATGCCGGTTTCGATGCCGATGATGACGTCCTTGTCGATGCCGAAATCGAGAAGCCGTTCGCGATAGATCTTGATCGGATCGCGCTCTTTCCATTTCTCCAGTTCACCCTCGGGACGATACTTTGCGGGGTCAGCGCGAGAATGACCACTGTGACGATAGGTGATGCATTCGATCAGCGATGGACCCTGCCCCTGGCGCGCCTTCGTATAGGCGGCTACCGCGGTACGATAAACGGCGTCGGCATCGTTACCATCGACAATGATGCGCTCGAGACCGTAAGCGGCCGCGCGATCGGCCGCAGGATGCGGGACCGCCGTCACATCGGCAATCGGCGTATATTCCATGTAGTGATTGTTTTCGCAGACGAAGATCACCGGCAGTTTCCAGACTGCCGCGAAATTCAGCGCTTCGTGGAACGCGCCGATGTTGGTGGTGCCGTCGCCGAAGAAGCAGACTGATACGTCACTCTGTCCTTTGTATTGCGCGCGCCAGGCCGCGCCACAAGCAATCGGCAGATGCGCGCCGATGATGGCGTAGGAGCCCATCACCCCGTGCTCGACAGAGGTGAGGTGCATGGAGCCGCCCTTGCCGCGCATCAGTCCGTTGTCGCGACCCATCAGTTCGCCAAGCATTTGCTCGACAGGAACGCCGCGCGCCAAGGTATGCGCATGGCCACGATAGGTGCAGAAGCTGAGATCGCCCGGCTTCATGGCTGCAGCAAAACCGGCGGCGACCGCCTCCTGTCCGAGCGACAGATGACTCGTCCCCTTGACCAAGTTTTGCAGAAACAGATCGAAAGCACGTTGCTCCGCTTCGCGGAGCAGAAATTGCAGACGGTATAATTCGAGCCGCGTATCTTCTCCGATATCGTCGTTAAGACCGGGCACAGCACTCTTTTCTTCCTGGGCTTTGTCCAGCATCGTTGTCCTTAAGAGCTTCCTCGCGGGCAGGACATTAGCGCGCGATCCACAAAAGTGGAAACCCAGTTTTGTGTCCCAAAACGGGTCTAACCGTTTGACAAGGCGCGCGATCTTCCGAGCGCAGTCCGTCAGGCCGGCCCGCGCACTCTTTCACGATGCAGAAGGTAAAGTCCTGAGGCGACCACAACCCCAGCCCCCGCGAGCGTCCAGTTGTTGGGCACATCGCTGAAGACGAGGTAACCGAAGACGCTCGCCCAGACGAGCTGCGTGTACATGAAGGGCGCCAGCACCGAAGCCGGCGCGAGCCGATGTGCAACAATCAGAAGGTAGTGCCCGAAACTGCCGAATGCTCCGAACACGACCATCAGGAAGATCACCCAGGGATCATCAGGAGTTGCCCACACAAAGGGCAGAACCGGCAGCATCGCGCCTGCACCAACAATGTTGGAATAGAACAGCGTCGTATCGCTTTGCTCGGTGCGCGCCAGAATTCGCGTCATCACGATATACAGCGAATAGAAGAACGCGCTCGCGACCGAATAGAGCGCAGCCCAATGCAGGCCGCCGGCGCCGGGGCGAGTCACCAGCAGCACGCCGGCAAATCCGACCAGGATCGCAACCCAGCGGCGCCAGCCGATCCATTCGCCCAGGACCGGACCTGACAAGATTGCGACCAGGAACGGCGTCGAGAACAGGATCGAGAGAGACTGATCGAGCTGCAAATACCGGAATGCCATGAAATTCGTCACCGTCGAACCGAGCATCATGGCCGAACGCAAAATTTGCAGTCCCGGGCGGCTGGTGCGCATGAGCCCGGGCCGCGACAGCGGGTTCGAGATCAGAAAGGCCAGAAGGAAGCCGCCGGTATAACGGGCCCACACGACCTGAAGCGTATCCATAAATCCGTTGAGGTATTTCGCGATGGTATCGAGGCATGCGAATGACAACACCGCCACGCACATGAGCCCGATGCCAGTCATGCGATGCCGGCGATCAAGCCGGTCGGCATCGTCCTTCGCGACGGTTTGTGAATCAGATTGCATTGCAGCAAACTACAGAAGGTCGACGGACAGCGCGAGCGACCGGCGGGAATGGCCCGCTTGCCCTTCATGTCATTGCCTTGTCATGAACTCCGCTATAAACTTTATTTGTGGGGCCTACGACGGTCGCCCCGCCATCCCAAGGCTGCCTGGCCCAAGCACCGTCTCCTTCCTTGATGGAGGAGGCGTATGTCTGTGCATTTTTCAATCAGTCCAACAGAACTCTGGCGCGAAATTGGTACCCGTTCGGCACCTGTCATCATCGATGTGCGACGCCCGGAATCGATCATCTCTTCAAACGGTCTGTTGCCTGGCTCGATCGTGCGCGATCCGCATGACGCGGACACGTGGACGTTTGCCGACGATACAAAGCTTATCGTGGTTGCCTGCCAGCATGGACACGAACGCAGCCAGATGGCGGTTGCTCATCTACGTGCACGTGGCTTGAACACACGTATGCTTGAGGGCGGCTACGAAGCCTGGCGTGACGCGGGTTTGCCTTTGATCGATCGCTCCGCAATGTTGAGGATCGTCCCGACAATACCGAGCCTTTGGGTGACGCGGCGGAGGCCGAAAATCGACCGCGTGGCATGTCCGTGGCTGATCCGGCGTTTCATCGATCCGCAGGCGCGGTTTCTGTTCGTCGATCCGCCTGAGGTGGTAGCGGTTGCCCGCGAGACCGGCGCCATTCCCTTCGATATCGAAGGCGTCGAGATCTCGCATGAAGGAGAGCGTTGTTCGTTCGATACCATGCTGAAACTATTTGGTCTTGAAAGCGAGCCATCGCTTGCTCGACTCGCCTTGATCGTCCGTGGCGCAGACACGGCACGTCCCGATCTTGCCGCAGAAGCCGCTGGTCTGCATGCGGTGTCGATCGGCTTGTCCGCGTTATCGGGTGACGACGACCATGGTCTGCTTCAGCGCGGCTTTGTCGTTTACGATGCGTTGTTCACGTGGTTGCGCTACGCTGCGAACGAACGCCACAACTGGCCTGCGAAAGCCGCGTGACATGACTGCAGTAGAACCGACGGCGCCGGATGCCGTCCCGGCGCCGAGCTTTTCGGAAGCGTTCTGGATCTGGCTCAAGATTGGCTGCCTCTCGTTCGGCGGACCGGCTGGACAGATCGCGCTGATGCACCGGATTACTGTCGATGAAAAAAAATGGATCGACGAGCCGCGCTTCCTGCATGCGCTGAATTTCAGCATGCTGTTACCGGGGCCGGAGGCGACGCAGCTCGCCACCTATATCGGCTGGCTGCTGCATGGCGTGCGTGGCGGGCTCGTCGCCGGCATCCTGTTCGTGCTGCCTGGCGCGCTTTTCATGCTGGGATTGAGTTTGCTTTATGCACTGGGACGAGGCGTTCCTCTGATCGACGGGGCGCTGTTCGGCATCAAGGCGGCGGTGCTTGTCATCGTCGTAGAAGCCCTGATCCGCATCGGCAGAAGAGCACTGAAGACGCAGTTCCTGCTGATGCTCGCAGCCGTAGGATTCATCGGCATTTTCTTTCTCGATCTGCCGTTCCCGCTGATCGTCATCGGCTCGGCGCTCATTGGTTACGGCGTCGCACGACGTTCGCCGTCGATGCTCGGGCTGTCCGACGATGACAGCGTGAGAGCGACCCCGATGCAGGGCCGTTGGCGGCAATCGCTGAGCGCAATCATCATAGGCTTTGTTCTGTGGTGGCTGCCGGTGCTGCTCGCGGTTGTTCTCCTCAGCCCTCATCATATTCTGGTGAGCGTCGGCACGTTCTTTTCCAAACTCGCGATCGTGAGCTTCGGCGGCGCTTATGCGCTGATGGCGTACATGGCGCAGCAGGTGGTGGAAACGAACGGCTGGATGACGGCGGCGGAAATGGTAGACGGCCTTGGCCTCGCCGAAACGACGCCTGGTCCGCTGATCCTGGTCACGCAATTCGTCGGCTTCCTCGCGGCCTTTCGGGACGCCGCACCATTCACACCCCTTGTCGGAGGTCTCCTGGGTGCGGCGATGACGACATGGGTGGTGTTCGTTCCCTCGATGCTGTGGATTTTCGCCGGCGCACCCTTCATCGAGCAACTGCGCGCGAACCGGAAATTGTCCGGCGCACTGACCGCGATCACGGCTGCCGTCGTCGGCGTGATCCTCAACCTGTCGATCTGGTTCGCGTTGCATGTGCTGTTCGGTCACGTGCAGGAGATGCGCAGCGGCATTTTCCGATGGTATGCCGTCGATGTCGCAACGCTGGACATTGCGGCGGCCGCTTTGGCAATCGTCGCCGGTCTGCTGGCCTTCGTCTTTCACCGCGGACTGATTGCGACCGTCGTCACCATGGCGGCGCTGGGTGTTGCAGTGAAGGTGCTGTCGCCGCTCTAACTATCCTGCACCGCGCTCTCGTGCCAGCGCCGCAGGATGAGATGCGACACAAACGACAGGATCGCGAAAATGATGATGCCCATCACCGACAACAGCAACAGCGCTGCAAACATGCGCGGGATGTTCAGCCGATAGCCCGACTCGGCAATGCGATAGGCAAGACCCGAACCCGCACCCGCCGAACCGGCCGCAATCTCCGCCACCACCGCACCGATCAGCGACAAGCCGCCGGCGATCCGCAATCCGCCAAGCATATACGGCAACGCCGCAGGCAGCTTCAGTTCACGCAGCACCTGCCAGCGCGTGGCGCCGTACAGCCGGAACAGCTCGCTCAGATTGCGATCGACCGAACTCAAGCCGAGTGTCGTATTCGCCAGCACCGGGAAGAACGCCACGATCCATGCGCAGGCGAGCACCGCTGCCTGCTGCGGCATGTAGATCAGAAGCAGCGGCGCAATCGCAACCACCGGCGTCACCTGCAGGATGACGGCGTAGGGATAGAACGAATATTCCACCAGACGCGAACGATTGAACAGCAGCGCCAGGCCGACGCCACCGATGAACGCCAGCAGCAATGCCTGCAATGTGATACCGAGCGTGACCAGCAACGACGACCATAGGAGCGGCCAGTCATTCACCAGCGTCTGCAGCACAAGCCCCGGCGAGGGCAACACATAAGGCTGGATGTTATTGAGGCGGACGACGAGATCCCATGCCACCACGCCAGCGGCCAAAGCAACGAACGGCAGCACAATGCGCAGCACGCGCTCGCGGCGCGTCCGTTCCCGCGCGTCCTCCCTGCGCGATGCAGCGGTCGCGCTCATGCCGCTTCCACTTCCATCGCTGCCGCCAGCGCTTTCGATACCTTTCGGCAGAAAGCCGCATAGTCCGCCGACGTGCGGAACGCTTCGTCGCGCGGATAGGGCGCATCGATCGGGATGTCTGCAAAAATGCGACCCGGCCGTTGCGTCATCACCAGAATCCGGCTGGAGAGATAGACCGACTCGAACACCGAATGGGTGACGAAGACCACGGTCTGCCTCATCGTCGCCCATAGCGTCAGCAGATCGTTGTTGAGACGAAACCGTGTAATTTCATCGAGGGCCGCAAATGGCTCGTCCATTAGCAGCAGCTTCGGCTCCGTCACCAGCGCACGTGCAATCGACACACGCATTTTCATGCCGCCGGACAATTCGCGCGGATAGGCCTTTTCGAAAACATCCAGCCCGACCCGCGCCAAAGCCTCACGAACGCGTGGCATTGCCGCAGTCTTGTCACTCCCGGCCAGCTTCAATGGCAGATAGACGTTTCCCGCGACGCTGGCCCAAGGCATCAACGTCGGCTCCTGGAAAACGAAGCCGATATCGCCGGATGCGCCATCGGGCGCTGCCCCGTCACGCCATTCCACCTGACCGCTGGATGGCTCGATCAATCCTGCAAGTATGCGCAACGCCGTCGATTTGCCGCATCCAGACGGCCCGAGCAGCGAGACGAATTCGCCTTCGCGAATGTCGAATGATGTATCGCGCAACGCGACAGTGTCGTTCGCGAAAACCTTGTCGATGGCTCGCAGTGC
Organism: Pseudomonadota bacterium; assembly: GCA_023423415.1. Classification (GTDB taxonomy): domain Bacteria; phylum Pseudomonadota; class Alphaproteobacteria; order Rhizobiales; family Xanthobacteraceae; genus Pseudorhodoplanes. The sequence goes on from JAFAFP010000055.1 coordinate 42,903, forward strand.
AACGATATCAGGCATTTGCGTCTCTCTTCACCCTCCCCGCTTGCGGGGAGAGGGAAAAAAAGCAGCCCAGCGCTGATACCTATTTTGGCCGCAGATCAACACCAACACCCTTGTTCACGAATTGCAGCGTGTAGGACTTCTTGTAATCCAGCGTCGGCTTCAACACACCGGCACGCACCATCATGTCGAAGAAATCCTTGATCCGCGCATCCGTCATCGCGCCGATTCCAAGTTTCAGCGAGTCGCCGGAATCAACGATGCCATATTCCCTCATCCTGGCGACCGAATAGTCGAGCAGCGCGTCGGACATTTCCGGATTCTGTTTCCTGATCAGCGCATTCGCGGCTTTGTTGTCGCCATAGATGTAGTTGTACCAGCCGATCGCCGAGGCATCGACGAAGCGCTGCACGAGATCGGGGTTTTTCTCCACGAGATCGCGGCGTGTTTCGATCAGGGTCGAGTAGGTGCTGAAGCCCTGATCGGCGAGCAGAAAAATCTTTGGCTTGAATTTGCCCTGCGTTTCCACCGCATAAGGCTCGGACGTCACATAACCCTGCATGGCAACGCGCTTGTCGGCGAAGAACGGCTGCGGATTGAAGTTGTAGGGCTTCGCCTGCGCATCGGTGAAGCCGTAGTCCTTCTTCATCCATTGATAATAGCCGATGATGCCTTCCTTCGAGATCAACAGCGTCTTCAGCTTCTTCAAGTCTTCGAATGTCTCGACGCCCTGACCCGGATGCGCCATCAGCACTTGCGGATCCTTCTGGAAACTGGCGGCGACCGCGACGGTCGGCACATTCTGCTCCACCGCATCGAACGACTGCAGCAGGTTCGCACTCATGTAGAAGTCGATCCTTCCGGCCGGCAACAGAATGCGATTGTTGATATTCGGCCCGCCGGGCAGGATCGTCACGTCGAGACCGTATTTGCGATACGTGCCATCGGCCAGCGCCTGATAGTAGCCACCATGCTCCGGCTGCGGCACCCAGTTGGTGCCGAACGTCACCTTATCGAGGGGTTGCGCTGACGCGCTTTTTGCAGGGATGCTCAGTGCGGCGACTGCAAATAGGCAAACAATTACGAATCGCATCTGTCATCCTCGTCAAACCGGCCGCACATTAGAGCCGGGATCGAGAGAATTGAAGCGCTGGATTCCGATCAATCCTTGAACGCGAGCGGCCGCGCCACCTCTTCAAGCGGCTTGCGCTCGGCCGCAATGCCGTAACGCAGCGCCACCACGGCCGCCACCAGCATCAGAACGGCGGCAAACAGGTATCCGGCAAATACGGTGGCGCGAGAGCCGGTGTCGATCAGAAGACCAAACACCCACGGTCCGGCGACGCCGCCAATGCCGGTGCCCACCGCATAGAAAATCGCAATGGCGAAAGCACGGATTTCCAGCGGGAAGGTTTCGCTCGCCGTGAGATAGGCAGAGCTCGCCGCGGCTGACGCAAAGAAGAAAATCACCATCCAGCAGATGGTCTGCGTCATCGCGGTCAGCACATCTTGCATAAACAGGTATCCGGTCAGGAACAGCAAGAGACCGGAGATCAGGTAAGTGAAGAAGATCATCGGCCGGCGGCCGACCGTGTCGAACAGACGGCCCAGCAGCACCGGCCCGAGGAAATTCCCGAGTGCGAAGGGCAGGATGTACCAGCCCACCTGATTGGCAGCGATGCCGAAGAAATCGGTCAGCACCAGCGCGTAGGTGAAGAAGATGGCGTTGTAGAAAAACGCTTGGGCCGCCATCAGCGCAAGGCTCACATAGGCACGACCCCGGTGCACGATGAACAAGGTGTGCGCTGCCTCGACCAATGGCGTGTGGCTGCGGGGAACCAGTCGAACGCGCGGCAGCGGTTTGGAAGATCGAACGTAACCTGGAATGCTGGCTTCGATGGATGCGACGATCTTCTCAGCCTCTTCAGCGCGGCCATGCGTCATCAGCCAGCGCGGACTCTCCGGAAGCCACAGGCGCATGAAGAAAATCACCAGTCCCAATGCCGCACCGATCAAAAAGGCGAGCCGCCATCCGTATTCCGGATTGATCACCGCGGGATCCAGCAGGACGATCGAGCCGAAAGCACCGAGCGCCGCGCCGACCCAGAAGCTGCCGTTGATGACGAGATCGGTCCAGCCGCGCACCCGCGCCGGGATCAGTTCCTGAATCGTCGAATTGATCGCAGCATATTCGCCGCCAATGCCGGCGCCGGTGAAGAACCGGCACAATGCGAAGGTCCACAAATTCCACGATAACGCGGTGGCGGCGGTCGCGGTGAGATAGACACCAAGCGTGATGAAAAACAGCTTTTTGCGCCCGAGCCGATCGGTCAGCCAGCCAAAGAACAGGGCCCCCAGCACCGCACCCGCAAGGTATGTGCTTCCGGCAATCCCGATGTCGGCGTTGTTGAATTGAAGGACCGGACTATCTTTCAGCGCACCGGACAGCGCTCCCGCCAATGTGACTTCGAGACCATCGAAAATCCATGTAATGCCAAGCGCCACGACAACGAGCGTGTGAAACCGGCTCCAGGGCAGTCGGTCGAGCCGTGCGGGAATATCGGTTTCGACCGTATTGATCATCGTCCGTCACCTGCTAAACCAAGGCCGGAACGCTAACCAATCTTTGTATGGACGGTTCCATAAAAATCCGCCCACCCTCCAATCGCAGACGGAATTCCGTGCGATCAATCAGGCAACGAGTCTTGCCGAGCCGGAGCGAGCCAAATTTTCATGCCGTTGCGTGACAGCAAGACTTTCCAGCAGCGAGTGATGCCGAGGGTCCTGCTCGCGCTCCTGACTTTGGCGGGAGTCCTCCTGTCGGTCCACATCGCGCGACAGGAGGTGAGACAATATCGCACGGTCGAGCGGTTACGCATTGGCGAAACGATCGATATCCACTTCGCCGCCGTCAGCGAGCATATTTTGGCGCGCTCTAACCTCGCCAAAACCGTCGCCCGCTTTTTTGTCCCACCGCCTCTGACAACACCGCGAGCGTTGGGCAGCTTCGGCGATCGCGCATTGGGCCTGGCTCCCGATCTGATGACGGTCGGCTGGCTGCCCGAGGTTGACACCGCGCAAGCTGCCGATGCCCTGCACGCGCTGGAAGCGTCTGGCATTGAGAATCCGCAATTTCGCGGTCCTGGCGGCAAGCCCATCGATCCATCGACGCTGAAGCGCCCGATGTTTCCGATCGTCGATATCGCACCCGAGCGGAACCGTAGCGTGCTGGGGACCGATGCCGGCGCCTTTCAGGAGCGGCTGCAAGCGATCCTGCAGGCGAAGAAGTCGCATGAAATCACACGGACGAGGCCGCTGATCTTGGTTCAGGCCCCTGATGTCCGCGCGATCCTGCTCTATGCGCCGATTCATGCCGAGAATGGCAGTTTTCTCGGCGTGATGGGGTTCGGTTTTCCTATTGACCGCTTCTTCCGGAATGCGCTGTCGGCGGGACGCGCTCCGAAGTACGCAACCATCAGCATTTTTTCACATGATTTGCCGGAGCCGCTGTATCGCGCGGCGCCTGCGATCACAGGTAGTTCTGCGATCCCGCAACCCCGCGCCGTGTTCGAGCGGAAGATGGACTTCGGCAACAGCGAACTGCGTTTTGTCTATTCGGTGCCGCGCGATCTGTCCCGCGAGGGTTTCATCCGCGGTCTATGGATGGCGAGCGCGGGCCTTGCACTGACATGCGCCGCCGTCTTGCTGCTCGGCTTCATCTGGAATCGCGCCAACGCATTGTCGGAAGAAGTCGCATCGAGACGCTCTGCCGAAGATCGCCTGAAAGTCCTGATCCACGAACTCAACCATCGTGTGCGCAACGTGATGGCGGTTGCACAGGCCGTTGTTCGCCTGAGTTTCACGCCAGGGCTCAGTCTCTCCGAGATTCAGAAAACTGCCGAAGGCCGATTACAGGCACTCGCGCGCGCACTATCGCTGCTGACCGCCAGCGACTGGAAGAGCCTCAGTCTGCAGAGCCTGATCTCGGAAGAGATCATCCCCTTCGCCGGCCGCATCGTCATGGACGGGCCGGATATCGCCCTGCGCTCACGCGCGGCGCAGACCTTCGCGCTGCTGTTCTACGAGCTGGCAACCAATGCCGCCAAACATGGCGCGCTCTCGGTTCCGGAAGGCAAGGTGGATCTGAGCTGGCGCATCGACAATCTCGGCGGCGATCCGATCTTCCATCTCTACTGGAAGGAGAGCGGCGGCCCACCGGTCGACACGCCGTCCCGGCGGGGGTTCGGCGAGTTGCTGGTGCGGCGGATCGCACCCCGCGATGTCGCCGGCAAAAGTCAGGTGCGTTACGAGGCGTCGGGGTTCGAATACGAGCTTGAAGCGCCATTGCGCGAGCTGATCGATACGCCCGACAGCAACAATGCCGAGGCGAAACCCGTTTGAGCCGCCTATCAATAAATTGACAGGCCTTGCCTCTCTGCGGCATCGAAGGCGCAACTGATAAGAACGAGCGAGGGTGTTCCGTGGGCGATTTCGTCAACAAACGGCAGTTCAAGATCGAATGGGCGCATTGCGATCCCGCCGGCATTGTCTTCAATCCGCGCTTTTTCGAATTCTTCGATACCTCGACCTGGGCCCTGTTCGAGGCGGCGCTTGGCGTGAAACCGCAGCAAATGGCCGAAACATTCAATATTCTCGGCATACCGCTGGTGGACGCACGCGCGAATTTCACCGTGCCGGCGAAGTTCGGCGATACCGTCGAGATGCATTCCTTTATCGGCGAGTTCAAGCGCTCGAGCTTCGACGTCCGCCATCAGATTTTCGTGGACGGGAAACTCGGCGTCGACGGCACCGAAACGCGCGTCTGGGCGCAGTTGGACCCGGAGACCGGCGCGCTCAAGACCAAGCCGATCCCCCAAGAGGTGATGGCCAAGTTCAAGACACCCTAGAGCCTTTCCGGCTTTGACGGAATCAAAGCCGGGGCTCTAGTTTTTTGTTTTGACGCGTTTTCTTCACGCGAACCGGTACCCACTTCGCTCGAAAACGCTCTAACCCGGCCATCTTCGATTTCATTGCAACGATCAGTGCAGAGCGAATGCCTTCGCCTGCAATTCGCCGAGCAGATCGGTCGAGCCCTGCACCGCCAGCCGCTGATGATAGAAGCGGAGGCCGTGCAGACCGCCGAGCTCTTCACCGTTGCCGGCGCGGCCGGGACCACCGTGATTGGATTGCGGCATGACGATGCCATGCCCGGTATGCGCGTCGGCGATCGACGGCTCGACCATCAGCAGGCGGCCGTGGTGCGGCCCAAGCTCGGATACGGCGCGGGCGAAGAATGCGCGATCTTCGCCATACACCGACGCAACCAGTGAACCGCCGCCGCGTGCGACCAGAGCAAACGCTTCCTGCTCGGTCTTGTAGGGAATGATGGTCGCGGCCGGACCGAACACTTCGGTATCGTGCACGGCGTGGGCATTCGCCGCATCGGCAATGCGCATCAGCGTCGGCGCGACAAACGCGGACTTTGCCGGATCGATACCGTCGATGGTCGGCGCCGATGCGCCGCCGGTGAGGATTTCGGCCTCCTGCGCGATCTTGCCGATGCCGTCGAACGCGGCAGCCTGCTGACCGCGCGTCACCACCGGACCCATCCGCACATCGTCCCGGCGCGGATCGCCCAGCGCCGTCTTCTTCAGACGCGCGAGCAACGCGTCCGCCACAGCGTCGGCACGCTCGGCCGGCACGAAGATGCGCCGGATCGCCGTGCATTTCTGACCGGCCTTCACCGTCATTTCGCGGCTGACTTCCTTGATGAAAGCATCGAAGGCGCCTGCGTCCGGCGCCAGCAAGGCCGCATTCACGCTGTCGGCCTCGACATTCACCAACACACCGCGCTCAAGGATGTTCGGATGGCGGCGAATGCGTGCAGCGGTGTCCGACGATCCGGTGAAGGCGATCATGTCTTCGCCGGTCACGCGATCGAGCAGGTCGCCCGCGCCACCGCACAGGAGATTGAGCGCGCCGTCGGGTAGAATGTTCGCGGCGATCACATCGCGCACCATCGCATGGGTCAGCATCGCCGTGGACGATGCCGGCTTGGTGAACACCGGCACACCGGACAGGAGCGACACCGCAGCCTTCTCCCACACGCCCCAGCTCGGGAAGTTGAACGCATTGATGTGAACGGCAACGCCATGGCGTGGCGTCAGCAAATGGATCGCCTGGAAGTTCTCGGCCTTCGCCAGCCGCACCGGCTTTTCGTCCAGCAGGAATTTGGCATCGCCGAGCGAGCCACCGAGGCGCGCGTAGTATTTCAGCGTGCCGATGCCACCGTCGATATCGATCGCAGCATCGATCTTGGTGTTGCCGGAATTCGCGATCGCGATCTCTTCATACTTGGCGCGGTTTGCGATCAGCGTATCGGCGACAGCGCCGACCAGTTTCGCGCGTTCCGCAAACGACAATGCACGAAGTGCGGGGCCACCGCGGGTGCGCGCATGATCGAGTGCCGCCTTCAGGTCGAGACCGCGCGCGCTTGCCGTCGCCAGCACCATGCCGTGCACCGGATCGACAAGCTCGGTCTCCACGCCTTCGCCACGGCGCCACGCGCCGGCGAGATAACTTTCGAGCTTTTCCGGTGACTCACTCATGGCAGTCCTCTCAACGCTTGATTGTCGTCACGCATTCCGTCGCCGATGCTTCGACGCCACATGGAATGCTGGCATTGGCCGGGTGTTTTGCGCCGCAATCGGCAGGTTGTCGATACGATATTTCAGGCAGAAAAAGCAGCCAGATTTCGTTGCAATCACGCCGCGCTCGATTCAAAAACGCCATCGACCCAGGTGGCGATAACATCGAAACGCGATGTCAATGCGACGATATCCGCCTGCGCGCCAGGTTTCAGGACACCACGCACAGCCTCGATGCCGAGAAATCGCGCGGGTGTCACAGAGGCCGCGCGAAGGGCCTCCTCCACCTTGATCCCGACCATCTCCACCGCATTGCGGACTGCAGAAGCCATATCGAGATGCGCGCCTGCCAGCGTCCCGCTTTCGGAGACAAGCCGTCCGTCACGCAGCATGATGGTACGGCCCATGAGCTGGAACTGATCGAGCGCCGCACCGACGCTCGGCATGGCATCCGTCACCAGCGCAATGCCCTCGGCACCCTTCGCCGCGAAGGCCGCACGGATCGCAACCGGATCGACGTGCAGTCCGTCGGCAATGATGCCGGCGATCAGCCGCGGATCGGACAGAGCCGATCCAATGATACCCGGTTCGCGGCCGCTCAGCGGCGGCATCGCATTGTAGAGATGGGTGACGCCGGTCAGCCCCTCCCCGAGCGCCCGATCCATCTGTCCGGCCGTCGCCTCGCTATGACCTGCGGCGACGCGCGCACCGAACCCGGTCAGCGCCTTGATGAAACCGTCGGGCACACATTCCGGCGCCAGTGTGACCAGCACGTTTTCGACATCCGCCAGACCGGATAGCCACGCGAGATCGTCCATGCTCGCGCTCCGGATGTAGTCGGGGCGATGGATGCCCGGACGCGCGGGACTGATGAAGGGGCCCTCCAGATGCAGCCCCAGCACACCATCCCGGCCTGCGGCCTCGCGCGCTGCCGCGATGGCGGCCCGCATCTGCGGAGGCTGATCGGTAATCAGGGTGGGCAGACAGGACGTGGTTCCGAAGCGGCGATGCGCCCGCGCGATCGCGCGCATGGCATCCGCGGTCGGGTCATCGTTCAGCAGGACCCCGCCACCACCATTGACCTGAAGATCGATGAAACCGGGAGCGAGGAACGTGCCGTCCGGCATGCGGCGTTGTGGCGCGTCGGCCGAGACTTCGGCCGCGGAGATCATCGCATGAACACGGCCGCCATTGATTAAAATTGCTGCCTGCTCGTGCCAGCGCCCACCGTCGAAAATCCGGTCGGCAATGACAGCATGCGCGCAATTTTTTGAAAGCGGGTCTTTACCTTGTTCCATGCAGGTCCTGCGTCCTGACCCTATTTAATGGCAACACACCCTAAGTCTTAGTGGCGAAAAGCACGAGATTCCGGATGGACCGGCTAGTCATTCGCGGCGGCAACAGACTGGAGGGCTCGGTCGAGGTCCACGGCGCAAAGAATGCCGTTCTGCCCCAGATCGCCGCATCCCTCCTGAGCGCCGAGCCGCTGGAACTGAGCAACGTCCCGGACCTGTCCGACGTCACCACCATGGTGAACGTGATGCAGGAATTCGGGGTCGCGGCGACGCAACTTCCCGGCCGCGTCCTGCGGCTCGATGCCAGCCAGGTCCGCAGTGCCGATGCGCGATACGACATCGTCCGCCGCATGCGCGCCAGCATTCTGGTGCTCGGGCCGCTGGTGGCCCGCTTCGGCACGGCGCGGGTCTCGTTGCCCGGCGGCTGCGCCATCGGCGCCCGACCGGTCGATCTGCATCTGAAAGCGCTGATTGCTCTCGGCGCAGACGTCGACGTTGAAGGCGGCTACATCATCGCGAAGTCGCCAGGCGATCGCCTGCAAGGCGCGCGCATCGTCCTGTCCTCTCCCTCGGTTGGTGCGACCGAAACCGCGCTGATGGCGGCAAGCCTTGCCCGTGGCGAAACCGAGATCATCAATGCCGCGCGCGATCCCGAGGTTTGCGATCTGGCGCTCTGCCTGACGGCGATGGGCGCAAGGATCGAAGGCGCCGGCACGCATCGCATTCTCATCAGCGGCGTCGAGAATTTGCGGCGTGCGCGGCACGAACTGATCCCGGACCGGATCGAGGCCGGCACCTACGCGATTGCCGCTGCGATCACCGGCGGCCATCTCGAATTGCTCAATGCGCATCTGGAGCATCTTGCAACAGTCGGCGCGGCTCTGGAGCAGGCCGGCGTGGAAATCTGGCCGACTGATCGCGGCTTGATGATATCCCGCGACGGCCCGTTGCGTGCGGTCGACATCGTCACCGAACCGTATCCCGGCTTTCCGACCGACCTGCAGGCGCAGTTCATGGCGCTGATGGCGATTGCACCGGGCGCATCGATGCTGCGCGAGACAGTGTTCGAAAACCGTTTCATGCATGTGCCGGAACTGGCGCGTCTCGGTGCGAACGTTCTGCTTCAGGGCACGACCGCCGTCGTTCGCGGCGTCGAGCAGCTTCACGCCGCCGAAGTGATGGCCACCGATCTGCGCGCCTCGGTCAGCCTGGTGCTGGCCGGACTTGCCGCGCAAGGCGAGACCGTCGTGCACCGCATCTATCATCTCGATCGCGGTTATGAATCGCTGGACAAGAAGCTCGTGCAATGCGGCGCCGACATCCGGAGAGTCGCGGGATGAAGCAAGGGCATCCACAATGCGGGGCACGGCTGTTCATCGGTGTCGATGGCGGCGGCACCGGTTGTCGGGCCCGTATTGAAGATGCCGAAGGCCGCGTGCTCGGCACCGGCATTGCCGGTCCCGCCGCCGTGCGGCTCGGCATCGACAAGTCGATGCATGCTTTGCAAACCGCGTCTCTCGCCGCCGCCACAGAAGCCGGCCTGCCGCCGCAAGCGCTGAGCGAAATGGATGCAGGCATCGGCTTGGCCGGCATTGGCCGCAAGGGCGCGCTTGAACAGATCATGGCGCAGCCGCATCCATTCCGTTCCGTCGTCTATGTCAATGACGCCAACATCGCCTGCATCGGCGCGCATGGCGGACGCGACGGCGGCATCGTCATCATCGGCACCGGCAGCGTCGGCTTTGCCGTGGTCGACGGCAAGGAGATCCGCGTCGGCGGTTACGGGTTCCCGATCTCCGATGAAGGCAGCGGCGCCGATCTCGGCTTGCAGACCATTCGGGTAGCGCTTCGCGCCTATGACGGCCGCGCCGTGGCGACCAATTTCACACGCGAGGTGATGACGCGTTTTCAGGATGATCCGTTCGAGGCGGTGGCCTGGATGGATCGGGCGACGGCGACGGATTACGCACGGCTGGCGCCACTGGTGATGCGCCATGCCGATGCCGGCGATCCCGTCAGCCGTCGCATCGTGCGGGACGCGGCAGAACAGATCGACGAGTTAATCAGGCAGCTGGTGGGATCCGGTGCGCCGCGCATTGCGTTGCTGGGTGGCCTGGCATCGCCGATGGAGCCGTGGCTGGCGCCGGATGTACAGCGCCGTCTCACGCCGATCGAAGGCGATGCGGTGGCGGGCGCGTTGTATCTGGCGCGCAAGGCGGCCATGGCGCGGAGGTCTTGAACTCTTATGAAATACGTTCCCCCAAAGACCTCCATGCTGACCGAACAGATCAGCGAGCGTTATGTCGATCTCGACTCGTGGTCCACGGACGAGATGGTCGAGGCGATGTATGAGGGCCAGCTCGCCGCCGCCGCGGCTGTGCGTAGCGCGCTTCCGGCGATCACCGCCGCCGTCGATGATGCCGCGCCGGCGCTCAAGCGCGGCGGCCGGCTGATCTATATCGGCGCCGGCACATCGGGCCGCATCGGCGTGCAGGATGGCAGCGAATTGCCGCCGACCTATGACTGGCCTCCCGAGCGTCTCGTGTTCCTGATGGCCGGCGGTCTCAGCGCATTGGTGCAGGCCACAGAGGACGCGGAAGACAAGGAAGACATCGGCGCGCAATCGATCATTGATGCGAAGGTTGGTCCAGATGATGTCGTGATCGCCGTTGCCGCCAGCGGGACGACGCCGTTCACCATCGGTGCGTTGCGGGCCGCAAGCACCGCAGGTGCGGTAACCATCGCCGTCGCCAACAATCCCGGTGCGCCGCTGTTCGATGTCGCGCGCCATCCGATTCTGGTCGATACCGGCAAGGAGGTGATCGCCGGCTCGACGCGCATGCAGGCCGGCACCGCGCAGAAGATCGTGCTGAACCTCATCTCCACCAGCGTGATGGTGAAGCTCGGCCGGGTCTATCGCGGCATGATGGTCAACATGCGCGCCCGCAACGCGAAACTGAAGAAGCGCGCAGAACGAATGGTCAGCCATATCGTCGGCTGCAGCATCGACGACGCTGTGCAGTTCGTCGCTCAGGCAGACGGTGACGTGAAGACTGCGGTCCTGCTCGGCTTCGGTGTCAAGAAAGGCGAGGCGATGGCGGCGTTGCAGCGGCATGACGGCAATCTGCGATCCGCAATCGACGAGCTGGCTCATGACCGCGCCTAGCGACCCACACCACACGGCAATGGCGCGCGAGATTGCGGAAATCCCGGCCGCGACACGCGCCTTGCTGGCACAACACGACGAGATCGATGTCATCGCGGAACGCATCCGCAATGACGATCGCCATTTCATTGTCATGTGCGGACGCGGCAGTTCAGGCCATGTCGGCGTCTATCTGCGTTATCTGTTCGAGACGCGCTTCGGCCTGCTTGTCTCCGCTGCGGCGCCATCGGTCGTGACCGCGTATCGGCGCCCGTCCGATATGCAGCATGCGATCTTCATCGTGATCTCCCAGTCCGGGCGCAGCCCCGATCTCGTCACCGCGACGAGACTAGCGCGGGAATACGGGGCACTGACCATCGCGCTCGTCAACGAGGTGGAATCGCCTGCGGTCGCCGAGTCCGAGTATGTTCTTCCGGTGCGGGCCGGGCCCGAACATTCGGTGGCCGCGACCAAGACCGTGGCGCTGTCGATGGTCGCGGGTGCGCAACTGATTGCGGCGCTGACCGACGATGCGGCGTTGACGCTCGCGCTCGAGCGTCTTCCCGACCGCTTTGCCGCCGCGCTGGCCTGCGACTGGTCGGCGTGGAGTGCGCGCCTGCAGGACGCGCCGGCTGCATTCGTGACCGGACGCGGCTATGGCCTCGGTCCCGCGCGCGAGATCGCGCTCAAGCTGACCGAAACCATGCAGATCCCGTCGCTCGGCTACAGCGCCGCCGAATTGCGGCACGGACCACGCGCCGCGGTGAAACCCACGACGCCGGTGCTGGTGCTGCGTCAGAACGATGAAGCAGCCGCGACGGTCGACGATCTGATCCGCGATCTGGTCGAACAGAACGAAACCGTGTTCGCCGCCGGCGGGCCCCCCCGCACACAGCCCAGGATCGGCGCCGCTCATACCAA
>JAFAFP010000090.1 GCA_023423415.1 Pseudomonadota bacterium
GGAAACTGGCATGCGCCTTGCGCTGGTTAACAGCGTGGATGCATTCAAGGAGTGTCTTTATGAGCCTAACACTCGTCAAACGCGTGCTGCATGGGGCGGTCGGCTTGGTCGCGCTTGCCGCGGCGGCCAGCGCACCTGCCCAAGCGCAGGACACCATCAAGGTCGGTATTCTTCACTCGCTGTCAGGCACGATGGCGATCAGCGAGACGACCCTGAAGGACGTCATGCTGATGCTGATCGAGGAGCAGAACAAGAAGGGCGGCCTGCTCGGCAAGAAGCTTGAAGCTGTCGTCGTCGACCCCGCCTCCAATTGGCCGCTGTTCGCTGAAAAGGCCCGCGAGCTGATTTCGCAGCACAAGGTTTCGGCGGTGTTCGGCTGCTGGACCAGCGTGTCGCGCAAGTCGGTGCTGCCGGTCTTCAAGGAGCTGAACAACATCCTCTTCTACCCCGTCCAGTATGAGGGCGAAGAGAGCGAGCGCAACGTCTTCTACACCGGCGCCGCTCCGAACCAGCAGGCGATCCCGGCTGTCGACTATCTCATGAGCCAGGATGGCGGCGAGGTGAAACGGTGGGTGCTGGCCGGCACCGACTACGTCTATCCGCGCACGACCAACAAGATCCTGGAGGCCTATCTGAAGGCCAAGGGCGTCGCTGCTGAAGACATCATGATCAACTACACGCCGTTCGGCCATTCCGACTGGCAGACCATCGTCTCCGACATCAAGAAGTTCGGTTCAGCAGGTAAGAAGACGGCGGTCGTCTCGACCATCAACGGCGATGCCAACGTGCCGTTCTATAAGGAGCTCTCCAACCAGGGCCTCAAGGCGACCGATATTCCGGTTGTCGCCTTCTCGGTTGGCGAGGAAGAGCTGGCCGGCATCGACACCAAGGATCTCGTTGGCCATCTCGCCGCCTGGAACTACTTCCAGTCCGTCGAGAACAAGGACAACAGCGCCTTCATCGAGAAGTGGAAGGCCTTCACCAAGAACCCGAAGCGCGTCACCAACGATCCGATGGAAGCGCACGTGATCGGCTTCAACATGTGGGTGAAAGCGGTTGAGAAGGCCAAGACCACCGATCCTGACAAAGTTATCGATGCGATCGTCGGCATCGAAGCGCCGAACCTCACGGGCGGCATGTCGAAGATGCTGCCGAACCACCACATCACCAAGCCCGTGCTGATCGGCGAAATCAAAGCTGACGGCCAGTTCGATGTGGTCTGGCAGACGAAAGATCTGGTGCCGGGCGATGCCTGGACCGACTTCCTCGACGGCTCCAAGGAGCTGGAGGCCGACTGGGTCGACAAGAAGTGCGGCAACTTCAACACCAAGACCGGCAAGTGCGGCGGCGCCTGATCGTCTGACCGCAACATAAAATTGCGATGCGGCGGCTGAGAGTTCCAGCCGCCGCGTCCAGCCTGATCAACGCTTCGGCCTCGGGATCACAAGACGCATGAGCGCACTGCGCAACGGCTGGCTTGGCCTTCAGCTCGCGATATTGACCGTCATCATCGGCATATTCGCCATCGCAGCGCTGCCCGCGCGCGCGCAGAATGCAGACTTCGATAAAGCCATTGAACTTCTGGCCGCCGACAATTTCGGCGACACCACGGCCGCAATCGACCTCATCGCGCAATCCGGCGTTCCGCAAGCGGCCTCGATCATCGAAGCTTTGGGCGATCGGCGCCTGCTGTTCGATAGCAGCACCAAGACGGTCTTCTATCGTGATGCTAGTGGAGCGATCCGTGACGCGCGCACTGGTGATATCGCAAGCAGCCCACCGGCAGAGCTTTCGACGGTTCGCCTCAACAATCGCGTACGCTCGGCTGCGCAAGCAGCGATGGGTGGGCTGAGTATTCTCAATCCGGATCCGGCGCGCCGCGCCGAAGCAGCCACTGCTGTCTTGAAAGCGCGCGATGCCTCTGCGTTGCCCGTTCTTGAAGCGGCGCTCGCCAAGGAAAGCGATCCGGGCATCAAGGCAACCATGGAGCTGGCCCGCGCTGCCATTCTGGTCAACAAGACCGATGCACCGGTCGCGGCCCGCGTCAGTGCGATTGAGACGTTGGCCAGCAAAGGAAACCGCGACGCGCGCGCGATCCTGAAAAGTCTACCGGCCAATTCCGCCGAGCCCCTTCGCAAGGCCGTTGATAGCGCCGTTGCGGAAATCGAACAGCGCCTGGCTCTGTGGGGTATCGTACAAAACCTGTGGTACGGCCTCTCTCTTGGCTCTGTTCTCCTGCTCGCCGCTATCGGCCTTGCGATCACGTTCGGCGTCATGGGCGTCATCAACATGGCGCACGGCGAAATGGTGATGCTGGGCGCATACACGACATTTGTCGTTCAGGAGATCATTCGCACCAGCGCGCCCGGCCTGTTCGACTACTCGCTCGGCATTGCAATCCCCCTCGCCTTTCTGGTGGCGGGCGGCGTCGGCGTCGCCATGGAGCGCGGCGTTATCCGTTTCCTCTATGGACGTCCATTAGAAACGCTGCTGGCGACTTGGGGCATCAGTCTCATCATCCAGCAGGCAGTGCGCACGGCGTTCGGGCCAACGAACCGTGAAGTCGGCACGCCGCAATTCATGTCCGGTGCGTTTCAGGTCGGCGAAATGGCGATCACCTGGAACCGTCTCTATATCGTCATTTTCGCGGCCATCATCTTCACCGGACTGCTGCTGACGCTGCGTTACACGCCCCTTGGCTTGCAGATGCGCGCTGTCACCCAGAACCGGCGCATGGCCGCATCGATGGGTATCCCGACGGGTCGCGTCGATGCTTTGACATTCGGACTGGGATCGGGAATTGCCGGACTTGCCGGCGTGGCGCTGTCACAGATCGACAACGTCAGCCCGAACCTGGGCCAGAGCTACATCATCGACAGCTTCCTGGTCGTGGTGTTCGGTGGCGTCGGAAATCTCTGGGGTACGCTGGTCGGCGCGCTGTCACTCGGCATCGCCAACAAGATCCTCGAACCATACGCCGGCGCCGTGCTCGGCAAGATCCTGCTGCTGGTCGCCATCATTCTCTTCACCCAGAAACGGCCGCGCGGATTGTTTGCGCTGAAGGGAAGGGCGGTGGAGGCATGATCACCCGCGCGATCCTGGCTGGCGATAAATGGGCGAAGTGGTTTCTCGCCATCGTCCTCGGCGCGGCGATCATCGTGCCGATCCTGCATCTGGCCGTCCCGCCGACATCTCCCTTCCATGTCTCGACGGCAGCGATGGCGGTGTGGGGCAAATACCTGTGCTTTGCGCTGCTGGCGCTGTCACTCGATCTGGTCTGGGGCTATTGCGGCATTCTCTCGCTGGGCCACGGCGCGTTCTTCGCGCTCGGCGGCTACGCGATGGGCATGTACCTCATGCGCCAGATCGGCACCCGCGGTGTCTACGGACATCCGGAGCTTCCCGACTTCATGGTCTTCCTCAATTGGAAAGAGCTTCCATGGTTCTGGTACGGTTTCGATCAAGCGTGGTTTGCGTTCCTGATGGTCGCTCTCGTCCCAGGCGTCCTCGCGATCGTGTTCGGGTGGTTCGCCTTCCGCAGCCGCGTGACGGGCGTCTATCTGTCGATCATCACACAAGCGATGACGTACGCGCTTCTGCTGGCATTCTTCCGCAACGACATGGGATTCGGGGGCAACAACGGCCTGACCGACTTCAAGGACATCCTCGGATTTCCGGTACAGGCGGAGGCGACTCGCGCGGCACTCTTCTCAGCCTCCGCGCTGGCGCTCGCACTCGGATATCTGGTGGCAAGGGCTATCGTCTCATCCCGGCTCGGCAAAGTGTTGATCTCGATCCGCGACGCGGAGAGCCGGACGCGCTTCCTGGGTTACCGGGTGGAGAACTACAAGGCGTTCGTGTTCACAGTGTCGGCGGTGATGGCCGGGATTGCGGGAGCGCTGTACGTCCCGCAGGTGGGGATCATCAATCCGAGCGAATTCGCCCCGGCCAACTCCATCGAGGTGGTGATCTGGGTGGCCGTGGGTGGACGCGGAACATTGGTGGGCGCAGCGCTCGGCGCGGTGCTGGTGAACTTCGCCAAGACAACGTTCACGACCGGCCTTCTGGCTCCCTACTGGTTATTCGTGCTCGGCGCACTGTTCGTGCTGGTCACGATTTTCCTGCCGAAGGGCATCCTGGGAACGATCGACGCGTGGCGTGGCCGATGGCGGAAGGAAAAGCCGGCCAAAGAGTACGCCGCCCGGCCGGCCGGACAACCGGCGGAATAGGAGGCGCGCATGAACGAGATCGTCGTCCAGGGCGATATCCCACCACAACTGACGCCAAGCCTGTTGTATCTCGACGGCGTGACGGTGACGTTCGACGGCTTCCGCGCCCTCAACAACCTGTCGCTGCAGATCGAGCCAGGCGAAATGCGCGCCATCATCGGCCCGAATGGTGCCGGCAAAACCACCATGATGGACGTGATCACGGGCAAAACGCGCCCGGACAAAGGGGAGGTGGTTTTCGACCACGGCATCGACCTGACGCAATTGGACGAGGCCAAGATCGCCAATCTCGGAATCGGCCGCAAGTTCCAGAAACCGACCGTCTTTGAGCATCACAGCGTTGAAGACAACATCCTCCTCGCGCTGAAGAACAACCGCGGTGTCCGCGCCAATCTGATCTGGGGGATTGCGGTTCAGGATGAAGGACGCATCGACGATATTCTGAAAACCGTCGGTCTCGTGCAGCAACGCGAGGTTCTGGCTGGCACGCTCAGCCACGGCCAGAAGCAGTGGCTCGAAATCGGCATGCTGCTCGCGCAGGATCCGAAGCTGCTGCTCGTCGACGAACCGGTCGCGGGCATGACCGATGCAGAAACGGAAGCGACCGCCGAACTGCTGAAGCGTATCTCCGCGGATCATTCCGTTGTCGTCGTCGAGCACGACATGGCGTTCGTGCGCGCGCTTGGGGTGAAAGTCACGTGTCTGCACGAAGGATCAGTGTTGGCGGAAGGCACGATCGATGCCGTGTCTGAGAATCCGCGCGTCGTCGAAGTCTACCTGGGACGCTGATCGAGGACCTATCATGCTGAAGGTGGAACATATCGATCTCTACTACGGCGCGGCGCAGGCACTGCGCGGCGTTTCGATGGAGGCGCGCGTCGGCGAAGTGATGTCCGTGCTCGGCCGCAATGGCGTCGGTAAAACCAGCCTGCTGCGTGCGATCGCCGGTCATCATCGTGTCAGCGCTGGACAGATCGAATGGGAGGACGAGGCAATCACCCCGCTGCCGCCGTTCGAACGCGCGCGTCGTGGCATTGCGCTCGTTCCCCAAGGCCGCGAGATTTTTCCGCTGCTCACCGTGCGCGAAAATCTTCAAACTGGATTCGCCGTGCTGAAGCGTGCTGAACGCATGGTCGAAGAAGAAATCTTCGAGTTGTTCCCGGTCCTCAAATCCATGTTGCACCGTCGTGGCGGTGATCTCTCGGGCGGCCAGCAACAGCAGCTTGCGATCGCCCGCGCTCTGGTGATGAAACCGCGCCTGCTCATTCTCGATGAACCGACCGAGGGCATCCAGCCGTCGATCATCAAGGATATCGGCCGGGCCATCGACTACCTGCGCAAGAAAGGACAAATGGCCATCGTACTGGTCGAACAGTATTTCGAGTTCGCGCGCGATCTGGCCGATCGCTACGCAGTGATGGATCGCGGACAGATCGTGCTAAGCGGCAGCCGCGCGGAAATGGTGGAGGAAGATGTCCGTCGCCGGCTCGTCGTTTAAGGAAAACAACGGCGCCGTATCATGCGACGACAGGCTGGCGCGGGTTCGCGCTGTTGGCCGCGTCGGGATTTCGTGCGCGTCTGGCCCCACGGGAACACGGCTTGTCGATCTTATCGAGCAAGGCGGTTATCGCGTCAAATTTCCCGATCCGACCGGAACTGCCATCGAGCCGGTGATCATCAATACAGGTGGCGGCGTTGCTGGCGGCGACCGTCTCGATATCGATATCCGCGCAAACGAAGGCGCGCATGTTGCGACCTCAACGGCGACGGCAGAGCGCATCTATCGCAGCTCCGGGGCCGACACGTGCATCAATATCAATCTGCACGCCGCAGGTGGAGCAATCCTGTCTTGGCTCCCGCAAGCTACGATCCTGTTTTCGGGAGCTCGACTGTCACGTCGATTCAATATCGACGTATCAGGCGGAGCCCGCCTGCTGATGGCAGAAGCCACGGTGTTCGGCCGCATTGCCAGTGGCGAAACCATGGGGCCCGGCTTCTACCGTGATGATTGGCGCGTGCGCCGCGACGGCCGCCTGTTGTTTGCGGAATCGATCCGCCTGGATGGTCACATCGGCGACACGATCACAAAAACTGCCGTGATGAACGGCGCCCGCAATTCCGGCCTTCTGCTTTACGTCGGCGCCGACGCGGAGGATCGCCGCACCGATCTCCGCGAGAGTTTGCAAGGCCGGCCCGGCATTCACGGCATCAGCGCCTGGAATGGCATGCTTGTGCTGCGCGTGCTGGCTGGCGGACTTTCTGACGTACACGACCTTATGCAACGCGCCATCAAAGCACTGACGCGGGCGCCGCTGCCGCGAACCTGGGCGAACTGAGTTCTCAACGAGACAAACGATATGAACCTGACCCCCCGTGAAAAGGACAAGCTGCTGGTCGCCATGGCCGCGATCGTTGCGCGCCGTCGGCTTGAACGCGGCGTCAAGCTCAACCATCCCGAAGCCATCGCGCTGATCACGGATTTCGTCGTCGAGGGTGCGCGTGATGGACGTTCGGTTTCCGAACTGATGCGCGACGGAGCGAAGGTGATCACGCGCGACCAGGTGATGCCGGGTGTCGCCGAGATGATCCATGATGTGCAGGTGGAAGCGACTTTCCCCGATGGCACCAAGCTTGTCACCGTACACGAACCGATCCGCTGATCACGGCATACAAACCGGGGATTTCAGATGACACGTCGTAACCGCCACATTGGGTCAATCCTCACCCCCATCGCTACAATTGCTCTCTCGGCTTCCCCCGCGCTTGCTCACGTCGGCGTCGATGCGCATGGGACCTTCTTCGCCGGCTTTGTCCATCCAGTCGGTGGACTGGATCACCTTGCCGCGATGATCGCGGTCGGCTTGTGGGCTGCGATAGTAGGTGGACAGCGCATATGGATCTGGCCCGTGGCATTTGTCGGAGCAATGGTCGTCGGCGGATTGCTTGGTCGCGCCGGTATCGATCTCCCGTTGGTCGAACCGATGATTGCTGGTTCCGTGATGCTGCTCGGTCTTGGAATTGGCGCGCTGCTGAAAGCACCCGTCGCCATCGGCGCGGTTGTTATCGCGGCTCTCGGCATCTTCCACGGTTATGCGCACGGTGCAGAGGCACCGGCTGGTGATTGGTTCGGTTACACCGCTGGCTTTGTCATCGCGACTGGTGTGCTGCACGCGATCGGCGTCGGCGCTGGCCAGTTTCTCAAGAGCGACGCTGGCCTCAACACCGCGCGCGCAATCGGCGGCGCGACCGCCGTTCTCGGCCTCGTTCTTTTCATCCAGTGAGGTGGACGATGATTCCCGGAGAAGTCTTCACCGTTCCTGGCGATATCGAGCTCAACGCGGATCGCTCGACACTCACGCTGACGGTCGCAAACACTGGCGACCGCCCGATCCAGGTCGGCAGCCATTATCATTTCTACGAGACCAATCCCGCGCTGTCGTTCGACCGAGAAAAAACACGCGGATTTCGCCTCGACATCGCGGCAGGCACCGCAGTCCGCTTCGAGCCGGGGCAGACGCGTGACGTGCAGCTTGTCGCGCTTGCCGGCGAGCGCCGAGTATTCGGTTTCCGCCAAGCCATCATGGGCAATCTTTAGACGTATGATCGGCGCGAACAGGGAAATAGAATCATGGCCACCAGGATCACACGCGCTGCCTACGCCGGCATGTACGGCCCCACTGTCGGCGACAAGGTCCGCCTTGCCGATACCGACCTGATCATCGAAGTCGAACAAGACTTCACGACGTATGGCGAGGAGGTGAAATTCGGCGGCGGCAAGGTGATCCGCGATGGCATGGGCCAGTCGCAAATCCGGAACGCCGCGGGCGCGGTCGATACTGTCATCACCAACGCGCTGATCCTGGATCATTGGGGCATTGTCAAAGCCGACATCGGCATTTCCAACGGCCGCATCGTCGCGATTGGCAAAGCGGGCAATCCGGATATCCAGCCTGGTGTCGATATCATTGTCGGACCTGGCACCGATGTCATTGCAGGCGAGGGCAAAATCATCACCGCTGGCGGCTTCGACAGCCACATCCATTTCATCTGCCCTCAGCAAATCGACGATGCGCTGATGGCGGGCATGACGACTTTGCTCGGCGGCGGGACCGGTCCGTCACATGGCACGTTCGCCACCACCTGCACACCCGGACCTTGGCACATCGAAATGATGTTGCGCGCGATCGACGGCGTGCCGATCAATATCGGTCTCGCGGCAAAGGGCAACGCATCGCTACCCGGACCACTCGACGAAATGGCCGAAGCCGGAGCCTGCGCCTTCAAACTGCACGAGGACTGGGGCACCACGCCCGCCGCCATCGACAACTGCCTCGCGGTCGGCGATGACCACGACGTGCAGGTGATGCTCCACAGCGACACGCTGAATGAGTCCGGCTACGTCGAAGACACGATCGCGGCCTTCAAGGGCCGCACGATCCACGCCTTTCACACCGAGGGCGCAGGCGGCGGCCATGCCCCCGACATCATGCGCGTGGCAGGTCTCGAAAACGTCTTACCGTCATCGACCAACCCGACGCGGCCGTTCACGGTCAACACCATCGACGAACATCTCGACATGCTGATGGTGTGCCATCACCTCTCGGCGAAAATCCCCGAAGACCTCGCATTCGCGGAAAGCCGCATCCGTAAGGAAACCATCGCAGCGGAGGACATCCTGCATGATATCGGCGCGCTCTCGATGATGTCGTCGGACAGCCAGGCGATGGGACGCATTGGCGAAGTCTGCATCCGCACGTGGCAGACCGCGCACAAAATGAAAATGCAGCGTGGCGCGTTACCGGAAGACAAAGGCACCGGCAATGACAATTTCCGTGTCCGCCGTT
>JAFAFP010000124.1:0-27500 GCA_023423415.1 Pseudomonadota bacterium
CGCGGTCGACCTCCCCCCGTCAGGGGGAGGTTAGAAAAACAAATCACCAGCCCTTGAGCGGCTTCTTCAGGTCGTCCGGGAAATGCTTCATCACGCTTTGCAGCGGATTGGGCGCGGCCTGCCCGAGACCGCAGATCGAAGCATCCCGCATCGCCGTTGACAGCTCATTGAGCAGCGTCTCGTTCCACGGCCCCTGCTCCATCAGTTTCACCGCCTTCTCGGTACCAACGCGGCAGGGTGTGCATTGGCCGCACGATTCATCCTCAAAAAATTTCATGAGGTTGAGCGCGACCGCTTTCATGTCGTCCTGATCCGACAGGATCACGACCGCGTGCGAGCCGACGAACGAGCCGTGCGGCTCGAGCGTCCCGAAATCGAGCGGGATATCGGCCATGCTTTCCGGCAAAACGCCGCCTGAGGCGCCGCCGGGCAGGAAGCCCTTCAGCGTATGACCGTCCTGCATGCCGCCGGAATATTCCTCGATCAGCTCGCGAATGGTGACGCCAGCGGGTGCAAGCTTCACGCCCGGATTCTTGACGCGACCGGACACCGAGAACGAACGGAAGCCCTTGCGATCGCGCCGGCCGTACGACGTGAACCAGCTCGCTCCACTCGAAACGATGTCGCGGATCCAGTAGAGCGTCTCGATATTCTGCACGAGGGTGGGACGGCCGAAGATGCCGACCTGCGCCACATAAGGCGGACGATGTCGCGGCAAGCCGCGCTTGCCCTCGATCGATTCGATCATCGCGGATTCTTCGCCGCAGATGTAAGCACCGGCGCCGCGCCGCAGGTTCACCGTGGTGTGCGGCGAGAGGCCCGCCTCTTCCACCTTGGCGAGCTCCTCCAGCAGCATCAGCCGCAATTCGGGATATTCGTCGCGCAGATAAAGATAGACCTGCTTGGCTTCGACCACCCAGGCGGCGATCAGCATCCCCTCGATGAAACGATGTGGATCGAGACCAAGATAATAACGGTCCTTGAACGTGCCGGGCTCGCCCTCGTCGCCGTTCACCGCCATCAAGCGCGGGCCTTTTTCCGCGCGCACGAAGGTCCATTTGCGTCCTGTCGGGAAGCCGGCGCCGCCGAGACCACGCAAACCGGAATCGTCGACGGCCTTGATCATCTCTTCGCGGGTCCGGACACCGTCCAGACACGACTTTAGCAACGCATAGCCGCCTTCGGATTGGTAGATTTCGAGCGACTTGCCGGGCTTCGCCGCATGCGCGTGTTCGTGCGCGTCAACGGCCTTCGCGACGCTGTCGACATTCGCCTTGAACGTCTGCACATGACCGACTGCACAGACCGGCGCGACATCGCAGGCGCCCATGCATGGTGCGCGAATGACACGCACATCCTTGCCGTACTTGGCTTGGAGATCCGCGAGCAGTTCTTCCGCGCCAGCCATGGCGCATGACAACGAGTCACACACGCGAACAGTGACCGCAGGCGGCGGCGTCTCGCCTTCCTTCACGACATCGAAATGCGCGTAGAAGGTTGCGACTTCATACACCTCCGCGAGCGCCATCTTCATTTCTGCGGCAAGCGCAGTGAGATGCACAGCGGACAGATGCCCGTATTTATCCTGAATGAGGTGCAGGTGCTCGATCAGCAGGTCGCGGCGACGCGGCCGATCGGTGAGCAAGGCGCGGATTTCTTCCAGCGCGTCGATGTCAATCTGACGGCCTTTCGGGGTCTGGCGGGCACGGCGGCCGCGGCCACCGGATCCGTCAAAGCCTTTGCCATCGAATCCTTTGGGTCTTGAAGGGCTTAGGGTGTCTGTCGTGGTCATAACAGAGCATCGCGGGAGGTTCAGTTTAGAACAATCCCCAACTCCCAATTCATCGATAGGAATTTTCTATTGAACTTTTCAAGCTATTGAAAATGCGATAGTTTCTAAATTGCTATGCTGGACAAACTCGAATATCTGATGGCCCTGGCGCGCGAACGGCATTTTGGCCGGGCGGCGGACTCCTGTGGGGTCACCCAGCCCACCCTTTCCGCCGGAATCAAGCAGCTCGAGGAGCAGCTTGGCGTCCTCCTCGTACAACGCGGATCACGCTTCATCGGTTTCACTCCGGAGGGGGAGCGCACCCTCGATTGGGCGCGACGAATCGTCAGCGACAGCCGCGCGATGCGGCAGGAAATCACCGCACTGAAAAAGGGTCTCAACGGACGGCTGAAGATCGCGGCGATTCCGACCGCGCTCGCCATGGTCGCGGCGATCACAACGCCGTATCGCGCACGCCATCCCGATGTGCGCTTCACCATCGTTTCGCAGACATCGATTCAGATTTTGACGCAGCTTGAAAATCTCGAGATCGATGCTGGCATCACCTATCTCGACAATGAACCGCTCGGCCGCGTCAATACGGTGCCGCTCTATCAGGAGCGCTACCAATTGCTCACCGCGCCCGACGCTCCGCTTGGCACCCGCCAAAGCGTGACGTGGACGGACGTTGCGAAAGTACCGCTCTGTCTGCTGACGCCGGATATGCAGAACCGGCGCATCATTGACGAACTTTTGCGCGCAGCCGGCGGCGATCCGCAGCCGACATTGGAATCGAATTCCGTCGTTGTGCTGTTCGCGCATGTGCGCACCGGGCGTTGGGCGACGATCATGCCCTCTAAGCTCGCCGAGACGCTGGGCCTGACCGATACGCTTCGGGCGATTCCGATCGTCGATCCGGAGGCCGTTCACACGATCGGCCTTGTGGTGCCGGCCCGCGAGCCGATGACGCCGCTGACGGCTGCGCTTGTGGCGCAGGCCAAGCAGGTCGCAAAAACAATGAATGTGGCTTGATGTTTTTCCTCTTCCCCGTCTTACGGGGGAGAGGAAAGCCGGGAGCAGCGCGCAAAAGAAAAGGGGCCGGAATGATCCAGCCCCTTCAGTCTGCAAGAGCAAGTGGACGGTTAGAACAGTCCGACAATCTTGCCTTCGGCGTTGACGTCAATCGAATCAGCCGACGGAACCTTCGGCAGGCCCGGCATGGTCATGATCTCACCGCAGATCGCCACGATGAATTCCGCACCCGCCGAAAGCCGCACTTCACGCACCGGAATGTTGAAGCCGGTCGGCGCGCCCTTGGCGTCCGGATTGGTCGAGAACGAATACTGCGTCTTGGCGATGCAGACCGGCAGATTGCCGAAGCCCATCTCTTCCCAGGTCTTGAGCTGATCCTTCACCGACTTGTCGGCCGTCGCATCGTCGGCGCGATACAGTTCCTTAGCGATGGTGCGGACCTTTTCGAACAGCGGCATATCGTCGGGATAGAGCAGCTTCAGATCGCCCTTCTTCCCGTCAATGACTTTCACCACCGCCTTGGCGACATCGGCAGCACCCTCGCCACCCATCGCCCAGTGATCGGCCATCAGCGCTTCGACGCCGAGTGCCGCGCACTTTTCCTTCACCAGCGCGATTTCCGCTTCGGTGTCGGCGGAGAAACGGTTGATCGAGACCACCGCCGGCAGACCGAACTTCTGGATGTTCTCGATATGGCGCTTCAGGTTGGACATGCCGGATTCGAGCGCCTTCAGGTCCTCCTTCTTCAGGTCTTCCTTCTTGACGCCGCCATGCATCTTCAGCGCGCGGATCGTCGCGACGATGACCACGCAATCGGGCGCGATCCCGGCCTTGCGGCACTTGATGTCGATGAACTTCTCCGCACCAAGATCCGCGCCGAAGCCGGCTTCGGTCACGACATAGTCAGCGAGCTTCAGCGCCGTGGTGGTGGCGACCACCGAGTTACAGCCATGCGCGATGTTGGCGAAGGGGCCACCGTGGATGAAGGCCGGCGTGCCTTCCAGGGTCTGCACCAGATTCGGCGCGATCGCTTCTTTCAACAGCGCGGTCATCGCACCGTTGGCATTGAGATCCTTGGCGCGGATCGGCTTACGGTCGCGCGTATAGGCGACGATGATGTTGCCGAGGCGCTCCTTGAGATCGTCGATGTCCTTGGCGAGGCAGAAGATCGCCATGACTTCCGACGCCACCGTGATGTCGAAGCCGGCTTCGCGCGGATAACCGTTGGCGACACCGCCGAGCGAACAGACGATCTCACGCAGCGCGCGATCGTTCATGTCCAGCACGCGGCGCCAGGTGACGCGACGCGAGTCGATGCCGAGCGCGTTGCCCCAATAGATATGGTTGTCGATCAGCGCCGAAAGCAGGTTGTGCGCCGACGTGATGGCGTGGAAGTCACCCGTGAAGTGGAGGTTGATGTCCTCCATCGGAACGACCTGCGCATAACCGCCACCGGCCGCGCCACCCTTCATGCCGAACGATGGTCCGAGCGAGGGCTCGCGCAAGGCGCACATCGCCTTCTTGCCGATATGGTTCAACGCATCGGTCAGTCCGACCGTGGTGGTCGTCTTGCCTTCACCGGCCGGCGTCGGCGAGATCGCCGTGACAAGAATGAGCTTGCCATCCTTCTTGTCTTTCAGCGACTTGACGTAATCCATCGACACCTTGGCCTTGTAGTGGCCATACGGCTGGAGGTTTTCGGCTGCGACGCCGAGTCTTTCCTTGGCGACGTCCACGATCGGCCGCATCTTGGCGGCTTGCGAGATTTCAATGTCGGATTTCGGATTCTGGTGCTGCGAAGCGGGCATGGTTTGCGTTTCCATCAAAACGAAGTGTGATTGTTTGTTTCGGTCTCTTGTTCGTTATGCGCGGAGCTGACCCGCGCATCCCGCTGAGGAGGGCACCGAGCCTCCCTGATCGGGACGGCCGGAACGCAAGTCGCCGAGGACGACGTCTTCAACGGCTTGTGTCCGGCCATGACCACTTTTCGTGCATCAAGTAAAGCGTGCGCCTTTTTCAATTTTCGCAGACGCAGCCCATTCACCAGCGCCCACTTTCGGCCCATCGGCTTGCACACGCGTCACCTTGATGCGGCCGTCGGCGCAGACAACCGTGAAGCTATCGCCATCGACGACGGCAACTTCACCAATCTTTCCTGCGATGCCTTTCGGATCGCGTGCCGGCAGCGGCGTCGCGTCGAAGATTTTCAGCTTCACACCGTTGATCGTCGCCCACGCACCCGGCGCAGGATTACAGCCGCGGATCAAACGATCGATCTGTTCCCACGGCTTGCCGAAATCGATATGCGCATTGTCGGCGCGGCACAGGCCTTCGTAAGTCGCTTTCGATTCGTCCTGCTTGACGCGCGGCGCCTTGCCGGCCTTCACCAGATCGACCGACTCGAGCATCGCATCGACACCCATCGGGAACAGGCGATCGAAGTACACCGTGCCGAGCGTGTCCTTATCGCTGATCGGTGTCTTTTTCTGGATCAGGATGTCGCCGGTATCGAGACCGTTATCCGGCCAGAAGATCGACAGACCCGTTTCCTTCTCACCCTTGATGATCGGCCAGTTGATCGCGCTGGCGCCGCGATAGAGCGGCAACAGCGACGGATGATACTGGATCGAACCATGTGTCGGGATGTTGAGGAACTCCTCCGGCACGAACAGCGTGACGAACGCCATCACCTGAAGGTCGGGCTTCAGCGATTTGAACTGCTCCCACACTTCCGGCTTCTTGTACGAATCCGGCTGATAGACCGGAAGATTTGCGGCCAATGCCGCTTCCTTCAGCGGATCGGCCTTCGCACCCGGCTTTTCCGGCGCGACATAAACCGCCACCACCTCATCGCCGCGCTTGAGCAGCGCTTCCAGAACGGCCTTGCCGAACGCCTGCTGGCCGTGAACAACGATACGCATATTCAAAGTTCCTCCCCTGTCCGCTCATGCCCGTACAGGCGGGCATTCAGCACCAGAAAGCTGTGTCCCCGCTTTCGCGGGGACGAGCAGGTAAAATTACGCGGCCTTGTCAGCTTTCTCGGGCGCAGACAAAGCGCCGGAAGCCTTGATCTCGGCGATGGTCTTCTTGTCGAAGCCCAGCACCTTGGACAGCACCTCGTCGGTGTGTTCACCCAGCAGCGGCGAACGCTTCACCTCGGAGATCGAGTCCGACAGCTTGATCGGATTGCCGACGGTCAGATATTTGCCGCGGGTCGGATGATCGACTTCGACCACCGTGCCGGTCTTGCGCAGCGACTCGTCCTCGGCGATTTCCTTCATCGACAGAATCGGACCGCAGGGGATGTCGAACTCGTTAAGGAGATCCATGGCCTCGAACTTGCTCTTGGTCATGGTCCATTGCTCGATACGCTCGAAGATCTGATTGAGCTTCGGCAGACGCGCCTTCGGCGTTGCGAATTCCGGATCGGTTTTCCAGGTCGGCTCACCGATCACATCGCAGATCGCGCCCCAGACCGGCGCCTGGGTGATGAAGTAGATGTAGGCGTTCGGGTCGGTCTCCCAGCCCTTGCACTTGAGGATGCGGCCCGGCTGACCACCGCCGGAATCGTTGCCTGCGCGCGGCGTCGCGTCACCGAACGGCACGCCTTCACCATACTGGCTGTATTCCGTGAGCGGGCCCGCGGCGAGGCGCTGCTGATCGCGCAACTTCACGCGGCAGAGATTGAGCACGCCGTCCTGCATGGCGGCGAGCACCTTCTGACCGCGGCCGGTGCGGTTACGCTGATAGAGCGCCGCAACGATGCCGAGAGCGAGGTGCAGGCCGGTACCGGAGTCGCCGATCTGCGCGCCGGTGACGAGCGGAAGGCCGTCGCGGAAGCCCGTGGTCGACGCAGAGCCGCCAGTGCATTGCGCAACGTTCTCATACACCTTGCAGTCTTCGTATTTGCCTGGCCCGAAGCCTTTGACCGAAGCAACGATCATGCGCGGATTGAGCTTATGGATGTGCTCCCAGGTCAGACCCATGCGATCAAGGGCGCCTGGCGCAAAATTCTCAACCAGCACGTCGCAGGTCTTGATCAGCTCGTTCAGCACGCGCTTGCCCTGCGGATGCTTGGAGTCGATCGTGATCGAACGCTTGTTGTGGTTCAGCATCGTGAAGTAGAGCGAGTCCGCACCCTTCACATCGACGAGCTGACCGCGGGTGATGTCACCCACGCCCGGACGCTCGACCTTGATCACGTCGGCGCCGAACCAGGCGAGAAGCTGCGTGCAGGTCGGACCGGACTGAACGTGCGTGAAGTCGAGAATGCGAACGCCGCTGAGCGCCTTGCCGTCCTGACCGAACGGCTTCTTCGACGGCCGCGGCGTCGTCGACTTCGATGATTTGCTGGCGGCCTTGCTTGCCGTTTTCAGCTTCACGACTTTCGCTGACGAACGCTTGGCCGCAGGCTTCTTGGCTGCCGGCTTGGACCGTGACTTCGCGGCCTTGGCCGGCTTCCTTGCCTTGGATTTCTTTGCGACCTTCTTCTTGGCCATCGGGATTCTCTCCTAAAGTCTCAATGAGGATCGGCTAACAGCGCGATACGCTGAGCCGCGTTATTTCTTCTTCAGCGCGCTCTGCGGGTTGAGGTTGCCGATGCGGCCGCTCTCGCTGCCGGCGGCTGGATCGATCACCGCATTGATGAGCGTTGGCTTGCCGGAATCCATCGCTTCGTTCACGGCGCGCTTGAGTTCGTCCGGCGACGTCGCGTTGACGCCAACGCCGCCGAAAGCTTCGATCATCTTGTCGTAGCGCGCGCCCTTGACGAACACGGTCGTCGCCGGGTCCGAACCGCCTGTGTTGACGTCCGTGCCGCGATAGATGCCATCGTTGTTGAAGATGACCACGCAGACCGGCAGGTTGTAACGGCAGATGGTCTCGATCTCCATGCCGGAGAAGCCGAAGGCGCTGTCACCCTCGACTGCAAGCACCGGCTTGCCGGTCTCGACCGCCGCCGCGATGCAGTAGCCCATGCCGATGCCCATGATGCCCCAAGTGCCGACGTCGATGCGCTTGCGCGGCTGATACATGTCGATGATGCCGCGCGCGAGATCGAGCGTGTTGGCGCCTTCGTTGACGAAGATTGCATCCGGCCGCTCTTTGACGATCGTGCGCAGCACGCCCAACGCGCCGTGGTAGTCCATCGGCGAGTTGTTGTTCATCAGCTTCGGCGCCATCTTGGCGATGTTGTCTTCACGCTTCTTGGTGACGGTGCTCATCCAGTCGGCCGGTGCCGCGGGCCAGTTGGCGCCCATGCCCTGCAGCAGCGCAGAGACGCAGGAGCCGATATCGCCGACCACCGGCGCAACGATCTCGACGTTTGAGTCCATTTCCTTCGGCTCGATATCGATCTGGATGAACTTCTTCGGCGCGTCGCCCCAGGCCTTGCCCTTGCCATGCGAGAGCAGCCAGTTCAGGCGTGCACCGATCAGCATCACGACGTCCGAGTCCTTCAGCACCGTCGAGCGGGCCGCGCCCGCGCATTGCGGATGCGTATCGGGCAGAAGCCCCTTGGCCATGCTCATCGGCAGGAACGGAATGCCGCTCTTCTCGACCAGCGCGCGGACTTCGTCATCCGCCTGCGCGTAAGCCGCGCCCTTGCCGAGAATGATCAGCGGACGCTTGGCGCCTTTCAGCACATCAAGAGCGCGCTTGATCGCATCGGGAGCCGGGATCTGCGCCGGCGCGGCGTCGATGACCTTGACCAGCGACTTGCGCCCGGCTTCGGCGTCCATCACCTGACCGAACAGCTTGGCCGGCAGATCGAGATAGACACCACCGGGACGACCCGACACCGCCGAACGGATGGCGCGAGCGAGGCCGATGCCGATATCCTGCGCATGCAGGACGCGGTAAGCCGCCTTACACAGCGGCTTGGCGATCGCGAGCTGATCCATTTCCTCGTAGTCGCCCTGCTGCAGATCGACGATCTCGCGCTCGGACGATCCGGAGATCAGGATCATCGGGAAGCAGTTGGTGGTCGCATGCGCGAGCGCGGTGAGGCCATTGAGGAAGCCCGGCGCCGACACGGTGAGGCAAACGCCAGGCTTCTTGGTCAGGAAGCCGGCGATCGATGCGGCATAACCGGCATTCTGTTCATGACGGAACGACAGAACGCGAATGCCTGCAGCCTGCGCCATACGTCCGAAATCCGTGATCGGAATGCCCGGAACGCCATAGATCGTATCGAGGCCATTCAGCTTCAGCGCATCGATGATGAGGTTAAATCCGTCAGTCAGTTCCTGATCGACTTCATTTTTCTTTGCGACCGCAGCGTCGGCCATGACTTGCACTCTCCCTGAACCCTTAATCCAGATAATCGGCGTATTTGGCGACATGTTCGGCAAGGCCGAGCGCATGGTCGCGCACGAGTGTTTCGGCGCGCTGGGTGTCGCGCGCCTCCAACGCTTCGATGATGTTCATGTGATCGCGAATCGATTTGTCGGCGCGATCCTTTTCGACGATGGTCTTGCGGCGGATCATCCGCATATGCGTGAACAGGTTCTCGGCGAGATCGATCAACACGCCATTGCCGCTCATGCGGATGATGGTCTGGTGAAATTCGATATTCACCTCGGAATATTCGTCGAGATGGGCGCGCAGTTGCCCGTCTTCGAACGTCGCGAACATCTTGCGGAGCGACGCGATCTCCGCCTCGCTGGCGGATTTTTGAGTGATCAGGCGGGCCGCCATGCCCTCCAATGCCGCCCAGGCGGTGATCAGTTCGATCACCTCCTTCTTGGTCTTGCGCACGACATAGACGCCGCGGCGCGGCACCGACCGCACAAAGCCCTCGCGCTCGAGCTGGGCCATAGCCTCGCGTACCGGAGTACGGCTAATGCCGAAATCCTGGGCCAGTTGCCGCTCGTCAAGGCGGATGTCGGCACGGCTGCGATAGATGTCCATCGACACGATGACGTTCTTGAGCGCCGCATAGGCCTTGTTCTTGAAGCTGAACGAGGTGTCGATCGGCTCGATAGCGAGCCGCTGCGCCTCATTCTCCGGACCGCGCGGCCGGGTCGCTCCTAGAACTTTGGTCGTATCCGAACTCATTCCGTCGTCACCGCTCTCCGGTCTGGAATACAATATTCCAGACCGTATTTTCATGCAATGGCACTTGTGACTTTCGGCACAGGAGACTGGGCCCGGCCAGAACCGGGCCCGTGCCCCCGCTTAGAGGGCCGGCCGGGCTCGCAGCCGGGTGTAACCGCCCTGGATAACCGACCAGAACAGGGCGATCAGCCCCAGGATCATGATCGAGGAGACCAGGCCGTTAGAGAAGAAGATGCCGAGGTTGCCCTGAGACGCCAGGAGCGACTGCCGGAACGCCTCTTCCGCCATCTTGCCCAGAACCAGCGCAAGCACGAGCGGCGCCAGTGGGTAGTCACATTTCTTCAGCACGTACCCGATGACGCCGAAGACCATCATCATGATCACGTCGAAGCTGTTGTTGTTCACGGTGTAGGCACCGATCGCACACAGCACGAGAATGATCGGCGCGATGATGCTGAACGGGATGCGCAGGATCGCCGCCAGCACCGGCACGCAGGTCAGCACGATGATGAGGCCGACAAGGTTGCCGAGATACATCGAGGCGATCAGACCCCAGACGAACTCTTTCTGTTCGACGAACAGCATCGGTCCGGGCTGCAGGCCCCAGATCAGCAGGCCACCGAGCAGCACGGCAGCCGTGGGCGAACCCGGCACGCCGAGCGAGAGCATCGGCAGCAGCGCGGCGGTACCAGCCGCGTGTGCAGCAGTTTCCGGAGCGACCACGCCCTCGATCTCGCCCTTGCCGAAGTTCTGTCCGTTCTTGGAAACGCGCTTTGCGATGCCATAGCTCATGAACGACGCTGGCGTTGCGCCGGCGGGCGTGATGCCCATCCAGCAGCCGATCACGCAGGACCGCAGGGACGTCATCCAGCATTTCGGCAATCCCATCCATGTGCGAAGCACGACCTTTAGATCGATCTTCGCCTTGCCGCCGCGGAAGTTCAGTCCCTCTTCCATCGTCAGCAGGATTTCGCCGATACCGAACAGACCAATAACGGCGATCAGGAAGTCGAAGCCTTGCAACAGCTCCATAAAGCCGAAGGTCAGACGCAACTGTCCGGTGATCGCGTCAAGCCCGACAGCCGCCAGCGCAAAGCCGATCATCATCGACGCGATGGTCTTGAACGGCGGCTCCTTGCTGAGGCCGACGAAGCTGCAGAAGGCCAGGAAATAAACGGCAAACTTTTCAGCCGGTCCAAATCTGAGCGCAAAACTCGCGACCAGCGGCGCGACCAGCGTGATCATGATGACCGCGAACAGCGCGCCGACGAACGACGACGTGAAGGCCGCAGTAAGCGCCTCGCCCGCCCTGCCCTGCTGCGCCATCGGGTGACCGTCGAATGTCGTCGCCACTGACCACGGTTCGCCCGGTATGTTGAACAGGATCGACGTGATGGCGCCGCCGAACAACGCACCCCAGTAGATACATGTCAGCATGATGATCGCCGAAGTCGGCGACATGCTGAACGTGAGCGGCAGCAGGATGGCGACGCCGTTGGCGCCGCCCAATCCCGGCAGCACGCCAATGAGGATGCCGAGCACAATGCCGATCACCATCACCATGATGTTGAAGGGCTGCAATGTTACGGCAAAACCGTGAAACAGATTTGTGAGTTCTTCCATGTGTTGTCCCCAAACCAATCCCTAAGACGATGCGCGCAAGATCAAAGATTGAGCCAATCCTCAATCGGCCCTTTCGGCAGCGGGACAAGGAACCATTTCTCGAACACGAAATAGATGATCACCGGCATGCCGATGGCCACCGCAGCAACCAGCGGCCAGTTGTACTTGCCAAGCCAGCGCATGAACCACGCGACGAAGACGGCGGAGGAGACGTAAAGGCCGATGAACGAGATCGACGTCACATAGATCGTGGCCGGGATGACGACGCTCATCACCTGGCGCAATTGCGACCACTCCGCGAAAAGACCGGTCGGGCCGTCGGGACGAACAGTGTTCCAGAGATTGACGGCGCTTGAGATGATGATCGAAAGACCGACGTAGAATGGGAAGAATCCCGCGCGCGGCCCCTCGGCGCCCCAACTGATCCCGGCCTGAAGACTGCCGTAAGTTACGATAAGGCCGAAAACGGCGATGAGGATCGTAACCCCGATTTCGACTCCGCGATGGGAGGGACCGGAACTGCTCGTGTGTTGTGTATTCATAATAACCCCGAAAAGCTGACAAAAAAGCCGGCGGGCTGGTGCCCGCCGGCTTCCGTTTTTCTTCAGTTTGCGGCCAGGAAGCCGGCTTCTTTCATCAGTTCACGATGCCGCTGCTCTTCGGTGCCGACCCACTTGGCGTATTCATCGCCGGTCATAAAGGTCGTATTGAATGCACCGCTCTTCATGAAGTCCTGCCACTCAGGCGTTTCACGGACCTTCTTGAACAGCTCGACATAGTAGGCGACCTGATCCTTGGTCGCTTTGGGCGACATGAAGATGCCACGCAGCATCAGATATTCCATATCGAGGCCCTGCGATTTGCAGGTCGGAATATCGCTCCAGCCCATATCAGCGGTGACCTTCTCCTTGTACGCGAGTTGCTTGGAGTCGAACACGCAGAGCGGACGCAGCTTGCCGCCGCGCCATTGCGCCACCGCTTCGATTGGATTGTTCACCGTCGAGTCGACGTGATTGCCGACGAGCTGCACGGCCACTTCACCGCCGCCCTTGAACGGGATGTAGGTAAACTTGGCGCCGGTCGCCTTTTCAACCGCAACGGTGATGATCTGGTCTTCCTGCTTGGAGCCGGTGCCACCCATCTTCATTGATCCGGGAGGCGCAGCCTTAAGAGCGGCCACGAAGTCCTTGACGTTCTTGTATGGCTTGTCGGCGTTCACCCAGAGCACGAACTCATCAAGCGCCAGCATCGCAACCGGCGTCAGATCCTTCCAGTTGAACGGAATGCCTGTCGCGAGCGGCGTCGTGAAAAGATTCGACAGCGTGATGATGATCTTGTGCGGATTACCGGCCGAAGATTTCACATCCAGAAAACCTTCGCCACCAGCACCGCCAGCCTTGTTGATGACAACCATCGGCTGCTTCATCAGATTGTGCTTGGTCACGATGCCCTGGATCGTGCGCGCCATCTGATCGGCGCCACCGCCTGTGCCGGCCGGGATAATGAACTCAACTGGACGCGTGGGCTCCCACGCAGCATGAGCAGGTAAGGCAATGCTTCCCGCGCATAAAGCGGCAAGCGCTCCACACGCCAAATGTGTAGCAGACGACGTCATAAGCGTTTTCTCCCGTATCTGTTTCGCCGGTCTGTCGCCGACTTCACAGCGTTGCCACAAGTCGCCTTGGCCACCATGCGACATATTCGCTGTGCTGCCTCGCTCTCGCAGAACCATAGCGTAGGCATATCGTTTGGGATTTGAAAAGAGAATTATTCATAATAACGTCGACGGTACGGCAGATTTTTTGCGTCAACTGCAATGCAGCAATCAATGCTGCATTGCGTTTCTCTGAAATTTTTGCGGGAACTCACGCACCATTTCAGATAACGCCGCACGGAGAATTGTCCGGGCGAACAAGCCTATTCACAAACGAGGGCATAGCCCAAGCGTATACTCCGTTTCGCGAAATGAATTCCTCTTTCCAAACCGCCGGAGGAAATCATGCGGAGCATTTCTCTCGCTGCTGTTCTGAGCACTACAGCCATTGTTCTTTTTCCATCGCAATCACTCGCGCAAGGCGAAACCGATCAACAACTCGGCAATGTTCACTTTGCAACATCCTGCAATGAGGTTGCACAACGCCGCTTCGACCGGGCGATGCGCTACCAGCATTCGTTCTGGTACACACAATCCAAAGGCGTGTTCGAGGAAGCGCTGAAAGCCGATCCGAAATGCGCCATCGCCTATTGGGGGATTGCGCTCTCGTATCTCAACAATCCGCATGCCGCGATCCCGGCGCCCAACTTACTGCCCGGACTGGCGGCGATTAAGAAAGCGCAGGAAATCGGCGCCAAAACACAACGCGAGCGTGACTACATCGATGCGCTTGCCCTGATGTATGTCGATCACGACAAGATCGGACATACGGAACGCATACAGGCATTCTTGAAAGCCCAAGAGGCGCTGGCTGCCAGATATCCGGATGATGACGAGGCGCAGATTGCCTACGCCATCACCTTGAATACCTCGGCATCACCAGCCGACAAGACCTACGCCCAGCAACTGAAGGGCGCGGCAATCCTTGAGCCGATCTCCCAACGCCTGCCGCAACATCCGGGCGTCACGCATTACCTGATCCATCTCTACGACTATCCGGCGACGGCGGCGAAAGGCCTCGATGCCGCCAACCGCTACGCCAAGATTGCGCCGGCGGCGCCGCATGCACAGCATATGCCCTCGCACATCTACACGCGCGTCGGCTATTGGAAGGAGTCAATCGCGTCCAACATCGCTTCGGTCCGCGCGGCGAAAGCCGACAAGGAGGCCGGCGATCAACTGCATGGCATGGATTACCTGGTCTATGCCTATCTCCAGCTCGGCGAAGACAAGAAGGCGCGTGAGGTGGTGGAAGAAATGACGGCCGTTTCCGACGTCAATCCAAACATTCGCGCAGCAACATTTGCGCTGGCGGCCAGTCCAGCGCGCTACATGGTGGAACGCAATGACTGGAAAGGCGCGTCCGGGCTGCAAGTGCAGCCAAGGGCCGCGTATGCCGATGCCATCACCCACTTCGCACGTGCGCTGGGCGCGGCACGCTCCGACAATCCTGGCGCCGCCAAGGCCGACATCGCCAAGCTCTCCGAATTGCGGGACAAGCTGCGGGCCGCCAATGACGCGTACTGGGCCGAGCAGGTCGATATCCAGTGGCAGGTCGCAAACGCCTGGGCGCTGTTCGCCGAAGGCCAGCATGACGAGGCGCTCAGGACAATGAGTGCCGCTGCCGATGCGGAAGACAAGACCGAGAAGTCGCCGGTGACACCAGGTCCGCTGGCGCCCGCACGCGAGCTGTATGGTCAAATGTTGCTCGAACGTGGCTTGGCGGTAGAAGCGCTCGCCGCCTTCGAGGCGACCAAAGCGAAGGAGCCCAACCGCTTCAACGGTTTCGCGGGAGCCGCGATGGCCGCGGAGAAAATCGGCGACACCGCAAAGGCGAAGGAAAACTATCAGAAGCTGATCAGCCTCACGGCGGGATCGGAGTTCGATCGTCCGGAACTTGCCGCCGCGCGAACATTCGTGGGCAACAACTAGCCTTACGGGCTGACGCATGAGGATGACGACTGCGATCACCGCTCTTGCGGCGTTCGGCATCGGCGGCGCCCTCGGGGCGTTCCTCCTGCTGGGGAACGCTCCCGCCCCCAGCACTGACGGCGCAGCGAGTATGCAACCCCGTCCCGTCTGGACGGAAACACAGTGGCCCTTCGTGATGGATGAGTGGGGCAAAGGCAAAGCGTTCCGATGCAAAGCGGCGGATTGCGGCACCGAAGTCAGCGTCTATGTCCGGGCCAAGATCGGCTTCTGCAATTGCACGACCGGCGTGGCCGATGACGAGGAACTCGAACGCCTGGCCGACTTCCACCTTGTCGGCGATCGATTGCAGGCTCTCGGGGCGGGAAAGCCGATCACCGTCGCGTGGATGAAGGGCCGCAGCCGCGCCTATGAGCTTTCCAGCCACAATCGAACGGGAAAATCGGCTTTGTCTGTTGCTTTCAACGACCGGTGTGACGCCATCGTCGCAACCGCCGTGCTGGGGCACGCGCAGCCCGCGGCACTTGAACCGGATGTGATCGCTTTGCTGAACAGCACACCGGTGATGCGTTGGGCCGAGATCACGCTCGGACTTTAGGGCTTCCGGAACGAGGCCACGGCCAATCATTCCGGGGTACACGCCGGAATGAGCGATGTCACTGTTGTGCGCTGACGTCCTTCTTCACTGCCAGCAGCACATTCGATTCATTGGGCCGCCAGCGATATCCCATGCCGAAATCCAGCGGTTTGGCCGGGCCTTTCTTGTAGAGATCGGCCAGCTTCTGC
Source organism: Pseudomonadota bacterium (assembly GCA_023423415.1). Lineage (GTDB taxonomy): Bacteria > Pseudomonadota > Alphaproteobacteria > Rhizobiales > Xanthobacteraceae > Pseudorhodoplanes. The sequence continues at coordinate 15,852 of JAFAFP010000124.1, forward strand.
TGATTGCGCCCTGGGAAGATTGCGATCGGTCCGAGATAGCGGCCAAATGGCGTGAGCTGCCATTGCTCCGGCTTGAAGAACGCAACCGGAATTCCCGAGTCGTCCTGCACGAGATGCTGGCTTTTCCGCAGCAGGAAGTCGCGCACCTCCGAGAACGAGCCGCTATGCGGCAGATAGGATGCGCTCTTGAGCATCCCGTCGCCCATGCCGAGCGTGTCGGCGAATTTCAGGAAGCCCGAATTCTTTATGCCAGCGTCAGACACGTCAGTGCTGAAATAATAGAGCGTCTGTTGCGGCGAACCTTCGCCGTTTGACAACACGATCTTGGCGCCCTGCACACCCTTTTGCGGCGCATTGCCCTCAACGGTCGTCAGCTTGCCTTCGCTATCCAGCGAAACGAGACTGACCTCGTTGATGGTCTTGCCGGAGCGCGCGGCATAGACGAGCAGGATCGGCAGCGTCCCGGACAACTCGCTCTCGCGCAGATGGTTCTTCATGTTCTTGGTGATGAAGAAGCTGAGCGAGATCGACGAACTCATCGACGTTCGCAGGTTGCTCAACGACTGGCGGGTGCGCTCATTGATGTCCGGAATACGGCCGACCGGCTCAAGGCCGCTCAACACATAGGTGGACGCCTGCGGATAGAACGCGTTCGCGTAGAGGAAATCCGGACCGCTGAACATGTAGAACAGCGCACCGCGGCGATCCTTCAGGTTCTCGCTCGCCCAATCACGGATTTTCGACAAGCGCTGCGACTCGAGTTGCTTCCATGACCCGTCCAGCGCGCGCGCATGCTGCTGCCATGACGGATCTTTCGTCAGCTTCGCCAGCGGCGAGGTCTCAGCGGGCGTCATGCCGGCGAGATAGCGAGCAGTATCGTTGATGCTGACCTTGTCGGACGCGAGCGCGCCTGGTGCCGAAAACAGCAGCAAGCTTGCGGCCAGAACAGCGGGCTTCAACGGCGAGATGTTCAGCATCGGGATGGCAGACCTGTGGGGAAGAGGCGGAGACCGTGTCGAACGCTACGGAAACGAGAGTTCCGACCAGGCCGGGCCACACAAATCGGCTGAGAGGCGCGATTTACCATCTCGTGCTCGTGACCATGCTCCGGTCGTGATTCAATCTTAGGGGGTGCCCGGTTTGATTCGATTCGTCCAGCATTGGGGTCTGCCGGACATCGCGCAAGGGTTCGTTACGGGCTTAACAGCCCAATTTTTTAGACTCGGAGCGTGCGTGAGAGCCACTGGCCTGAACGCACTGACAGGATTGAGCGCTGCGATCCTGATTCTCACGGCAGCTTTGCCGATGGATCGCGGCATCGTCACGGCAGTGCATGCTACGGAAACGGAACACGTCGCTGTGCCGCTGCCACGTCCGCGGCCGACGGCGCGCGTGCCGCGCCCACGGCTGTCCAGCTTTCCCGGCAAGACCGAGGTGATGGAATTCGAGTCGGCGCCGTTTCCCTATGATGGGAAAAACCCCTTGACCGGAAAGCCGTTCTTTGACGTTTTCTATGACGGCCGCTTCGGACGGCGCGGCGCGCGCGGCCAGGTCCACTGGGAAAACGTAACCTACACCGACCCGCGTGTGCTGCTTCACGTTCCCAAGGGTTTCGATATCCGCAAGCCTGCGGTGATGGTGGTGTTCTTCCACGGTCATGGCGCAAAGATCGAACGCGACGTCCGCGACCGCCAGCAGGTGGCGCAGCAAATCACGCGATCGGATGCCAACGCCGTCGTCGTCGCGCCGCAATTCGCGGTCGACGCCGCCGATTCTTCACCGGGCGCATTCTGGGAGCCCGGCTTCTTTGATGAGTTTTTGAGCGAAGCCAGCGAACAACTGGCAACGATGCTGGGGCAGCCACGCGCCGCCCGCACCTTCTTCAAAATGCCGCTGATCTTCATCAGCTATAGCGGCGGCTTTGTGCCGACGGCCTGGGCGATGCGACTCGGCCATATCAAGGATCGCCTGCGCGGCATCGTGCTGATGGATTCGCTGTACGGCGAAACCGATCGCTTCGAGGACTGGATCGTGAACAACCGCCGTGGCTTCTTCATCAGCGGCTATCTCAGCTCGACGCGCGCCCGCAATCTCGAACTGCAACGCAGCCTGTCCGACAAAAATATCCCCTACGCAATGTCGTTCAGCGGCGATCTCAAACCTGGCAGCGTCGTCTTCATCCCCGGACATCCGGAAGACTCGCACCGCGATTATGTGACCCAGGCGTGGACCGTCGATCCCATCGCCGACATTCTCAACCGCTTGCCGGAATTCAAACAGTAACTGCCGAATTCGTCGCCCAGGCGCAGAGTCGCGTTTTCGCTGCTTGCGGCCTACATTGTTTCTCGGGGACCGGTCAGTCTGCGAGGCGCAATCATGAGCGACAGGATTCCGGCAACAAACATTCGATTGAAGCGAGCCTATGATCCGCCGGCCAAGGGCGACGGCAAACGCATTCTGGTCGATCGGCTATGGCCGCGCGGCGTGAAGAAAGAGACGGCTGCGCTCGATCAATGGGTGAAGGAGATCGCGCCCAGCGACGGACTGCGTCAGTGGTTCAATCACGAACCCGCCCGGTGGGCCGAGTTCCAACGCCGTTATGCGGACGAATTGAAGGAACATCGCGACCTGATCGGAAGCCTGCGCCAACTCGCCCGAAAGGGACCGGTGACGCTTGTTTATGCCGCACGCGATACGGAGCACAACGATGCCGTCGTGCTCCGTCAGGTTCTGCTGGGACATATGCCGGCCGCAGACAGAGTCAGTCGAACTTGATCATGAACTTTGTGACATCGACTTTCTCGGAAAGAATCTTATTGTCCGAGGAGAAGTCGATGAATTTCTGAAACTCGGCCACATTGGCGGGTGTCAGATCCTTGACCATGGTGAAGCCGACCAGCGGAATCGTGGTTGCGACTTCCGGCGGCGTCAGCGTATTGCCGACGAGATATTTGCGAGCCTCATCCGGATTGGCCTTGATGAACTCGATCGCCTTGGCCCAGCCGGCGATGAAGCGTTTGGCGACATCCGGCTTCTGCTTGGCGAATTCCTGGGTAATCACAGTACCGGCCGCGTAACCGTTGGCCTTCGGGTTGCCCAGGATGTATTTCGAAATCAGACCGGCTTCGACCGTCTTGCCGACGCCGTTCTTGCGCATCACCGAACCGGGCGGCTCAAGGGTATAGCCGCCATCGAAGGTGCCGGCCGTGATGGCGCCGACATGCTGACCGATATCGAGCTGATCGAGCGAGTAATCGCCATCCTTCAAACCATTCGCGGCCAGCACCGCCTTCGCCATCGTCACGTTGGCCGGGCCGGGAGCAACGAACAGCTTCTTGCCCTTGAAGTCAGCCAGCGTCTTGATCTCGAGCCCGTTGCGGACGACGAACTGCTCCATCACGTAATCGGCGTTCTGGCTGTTGATCGCGATATACATCGCGCAACCCGGCTTCTTGATATTGGCGTTGATGCCCTCGATCGTGACCATGTTCGAAGCGGCATCGATCTGGTTGCCGATCAGCGCCGCAACATTGGCGGTGCCGCCGACGAGCCGCGTCTGCTCGATCTCGATGTTCTGTTCTTTGAAAAAACCCTTCTCGATGCCGACATAGAGCGGCAACGACGCGCTGACCGGATTAACGCCGACGCGCACTTTATCAGCGGCGACGGCGGGTGCGGCGAGCACAACAGCCGTGATCAGGGCCAAACCTGCCCATACCTGACGACAGGACACCATCACAACCTCCGCAGGGTTCAGACCCTGCAGATGTGACTATGACTTGCGCATAGGTTCAAGCCTGGTTTTTGGGCCTTCGCTGCGCGGCCATCAGATTTCTGGCTCTGTCTTTCAGAGCCAGTCTGGCGACAGCTTCACGCTGCCGCCAGCACTTTCGCATTATCCATGCTCGGCTGCGATCGCCGGTTCATGCACAGGAACCTTGCCGTGCGACGGCAAAGGCTTGTTTCCCGACGCAGCCCGCAGCAGCACATAGAACACGGGGGTCAGGAACAGGCCGAACGCGGTCACACCGATCATGCCGGCAAACACCGCAACGCCCATCGCCTGGCGCATTTCCGCGCCCGCGCCTGTCGCCAACACCAGCGGCAGCACACCCATGATGAAGGCGAGCGAGGTCATCAGGATGGGGCGGAGCCGCAACCGGCTTGCCTCCACCGCCGCCTGGAACGGCGTACGTCCGGCAAACTCAAGCTCGCGCGCGAACTCGACAATCAAGATCGAGTTCTTGGCGGACAACCCGACCAGCACGATCAGACCGATCTGCGTGAAGATGTTGTTGTCGCCGCCCGAGAGCCACACGCCGGTCATCGCCGCCAGCAATGCCGTCGGCACGATCATGATGATGGAGAGCGGCAGTGCCAGACTCTCATACAGAGCGGCCAGCACCAGAAAGACGAGGAAGACCGCAAGCGGGAACACCCACAAGGCCGAGTTTCCAGCCAGAATTTCCTGATAGGTCAGTTCCGTCCATTCGAAATCGAAGCCCTTCGGCAACGTCTCAGCCGCAATCTGCGCAATGGCAGCCTGCGCCTGCCCGGTCGAATAGCCGGGCGCTGCGCCGCCGTTGATGTCGGCGGTCAGGAAGCCGTTGTAGCGCATCGCACGTTCCGGTCCCGCGCTTGACTTGACGCGCAGCACCGCCGCCAGCGGCACCATTTCGCCCGACGCCGAGCGAACCTTGAGCTGTCCCACGTCGTCGGCACGCGCCCGGAACTGCGCATCGGCCTGCACACGCACCGAGTACGTGCGCCCGAAGCGGTTGAAGTCGTTCGCATACAGCGAGCCAAGATAGATCTGCATGGTCTCGAAGATGTCGGTCACGGCGACGCCGAGTTGGCGCGCCTTGACGCGATCGATGTCGGCGTAAAGCTGCGGCACGTTGACCTGATAGCCTGAGAACATGCCGACCAGTTCCGGCGACTTCATCGCCCGGGCGAGGAATGCCTTGGTGGCTTCATCCAGCGCTTCATAGCCAAGACCGGCGCGATCCTCGATCTGCAGCTTGAAGCCGCCGATCGTACCGAGGCCGGCCACCGGCGGCGGCGGGAACATGGCGATAAAGGCTTCCTGGATCGCGCTGTATTTCTGATTGAGCTGCAACGCGATCGCATTGCCGCTGAGTCCGGGCGAGCGTCGCTCCTCGAACGGCTTCAGCATCGCAAACACGATGCCGGCGTTCGATGAGTTGGTGAACCCGTTGATCGACAATCCGGGAAACGCGATGGCGCCTTCCACACCCGGCGTCTGCAGCGCAATGTCGGTCATGCGCCGGATCACTTCATCCGTGCGGTCGAGCGTGGCGCCGTCGGGCAGTTGTGCAAACCCGACGAGATATTGTTTGTCCTGACCCGGCACGAAGCCGCCGGGGACAGCACGGAACATCACAACCGTCAGCCCGATCAGGACGACATAGATGCCCATCATGATCGCCTTGCGCGACAGAAGCTGTCTCACACTGCCGGCATAGCCCTCCGATCCACGACGGAAGGCATAATTGAAGCCGCGGAACAGCCAGCCGAAAGCGTAATCCATCATGCGCGTCAGCCGATCCTTCGGCGCGTCATGCGACTTCAGCAGCAACGCCGAGAACGCCGGCGACAGGGTCAGCGAGTTGATCGCCGAGATCACCGTTGAGATTGCGATGGTCAAGGCGAACTGCTTGTAGAACTGTCCGGTCAAACCGCTGATGAACGCGAGCGGCACGAACACCGCACACAGCACGAGCGCAATCGCGATGATCGGCCCGGAGACCTCGCTCATGGCGCGATAGGTCGCCTCGCGCGGAGACAGCCCCTCCTCGATGTTACGCTCCACATTCTCCACAACGACGATGGCGTCATCGACCACGATGCCGATCGCCAACACCAGCCCGAACAGCGACAGCGCGTTGATGGAAAAGCCGAATACGTACATCACGGCAAAGGTACCGATGATCGAAACCGGCACCGCCAGCAACGGGATGATCGAGGCACGCCAGGTCTGCAGGAACAGGATCACCACCAGGACGACCAGCGCGATCGCTTCGAGCAGCGTGTGAACCACCGCCCGGATCGAGGCGCGCACAAATTGCGTCGGGTCGTACGCAATCGAATAATCGACGCCCTCCGGCATGTTCTTCTTCATGTCGGCCATCGCGGTACGGACATTGTCCGAGATCGCGATCGCATTCGACGACGGAGCCTGGAAGATGCCGATCGCCACCGCGGATTTGTTATCCAGCAGTGACCGCAGGGCATATTCCGACGCGCCGAGTTCGATCCGCGCGATGTCACGCAGCCGCGTCACGTCGCCGTTCGCGCCGCTCTTGACGACGATCTCGCCAAATTCCTCCTCGCTTTGCAGACGCCCTTGCGCATTGATGGAGAGCTGCAGGTCAAGGCCCGGCAATCCCGGCGACGCGCCAACCACGCCGGCCGCGGCCTGCACGTTCTGCGCACGGATCTCGCGCACCACATCGCTCGCCGACAGACAACGCTCGGCGATCTTCTGCGGGTCAAGCCAGACGCGCATCGAGTAGTCGCCCGCGCCCCACATCAGCACCTGACCGACGCCATCGATCCGCGCCAGCCGATCCTTCACGTTCAGGATCGCGTAGTTGCGCAGATAGGTCATGTCGTAGCGATCGTTCGGCGACAGCAGATGGACGACCATCGTCAGATCGGGCGAGCTCTTGACCGTGGTGATGCCGAGACGGCGCACCTCCTCCGGCAGTCGCGGCTCAGCCTGCGCGACGCGATTCTGAACGAGTTGCTGCGCCTTGTCGGGATCGGTCCCGAGCTTGAAGGTGACGGTCAGCATCATCAGACCGTCGGTCGTTGCCTGGCTGCTCATATAGAGCATGCCTTCGACGCCGTTGATCTGCTCCTCGATCGGCGTCGCCACTGTCTCCGCAATCACTTTCGGATTGGCGCCCGGATATTGCGCACGCACCACCACCGACGGCGGCGCAACCTCCGGATATTCCGAGATCGGAATAACGCGCAGCGCCAGCAATCCGGCAAGGAAGATCAGCACCGACAGCACGCCGGCAAAAATCGGCCGGTCGATGAAAAATCGAGACAGGTTCATGTCGCCCCTCCCCCGCGCATTCGCGGTGGGATTATTGCAATGAGAAATGGATCAGTTGGACGAAGCCCGCGTGTCCATGGACACGAGCTGCGGTTCGACGACGGCGCCGGGACGCACGCGGTGCAATCCATTCACGACGATGCGCTCGCCGTTCTTCAAACCTTGCGTGATGATCCGCAGCCCTTCGATGGCCGGGCCAAGCACCACTTCGCGGTACGTCGCCTTGTTGTCGCCGTCCACGACCAGGACGAATTTCTTGTCCTGATCGGTACCGATGGCGCGTTCGGTAACCGCCAAGGCAGCCGCGGATTTCGCCTGCCCCATGCGAAGCCGTGCGAATTGCCCTGGAATCAGCCGGCCATCCGGATTGTCGAATACGGCGCGGACGCGAACGGTGCCGGTGCGGGCATCGAACTGGTTATCGATCAACTGCATCTTGCCTTTGAACACCGCGCCGTTGCTGGTGACCGTGCTCATTTCCACCGGGATGCGGCCGATCTGATTATAGTCGTGTCCGTTATCGCTGAGCGATTGGAGTGCACGCGACAGGATCTGCTCATCGACATTGAAGCTGGCATAGATCGGATTGACCGACACAAGCGTCGTCAGCACCGGAGCACCTGGGCCAGCCGCCACAAGATTTCCCGCCGTGATCTCAAGCTTGCCAACGCGACCGGACACCGGCGCGCGGACTTGCGTGTAATCGAGATTGAGCTTGGCCGCCTGCAGCGTCGCCTGCGCGGCACGCAGATTGGCTTCGGCCTCACGATGCGCGTTCAGGCGTTGATCGAGATCGCGTTGCGAGATCGTGCGCGTATCGGAAAGCTGCTGACCGCGCTCCATTTCGCTTTTCGTCAGCAACACGCGGGCCTGAGCCGCAACCACCTGCGCTTCCGCACGCTCCACATCGGCGGCATAGGGCGCCGGATCAATGGTGATCAAGAGATCGTTCTGCTTCACCAGCGCGCCTTCGCGGAAATGCACGGCCTCAACCGCACCGGCGACGCGCGAGCGCACTTCAACGCGTTCGATCGCTTCAAGACGACCGGAAAATTCCTCCCACAACGCGACATCGCGCTGCTGAACGACCGAAACCGACACCGGCAGCACGGCAGGCTTGGCCGCAGCTTCATCGCTGGCAGCAGAATTGGAGGATGAAAGGATTGCCGCAGCCGTTCCGGCCAGCGCCAGAACGGCAACACTTCCCAGCAGCAATCTCCGTCGCATGGATGACATCGTCATTGTCGAACCCCTGGCTCTCAGGCCTGAACATGATGTTGAAAACGAAGTGATGAGGGACACCCGCATGTGTCCGCAAAGAAACCGGCGAAGCATTCGCGCAATCCATCGCGCCAGGCCGCGTCGCTGGCAGCGCCGTGAAGTGCGCATGGCCAACCGGTCGGCGCAGATAGGATGCGCTCGCGAACGGCGACACCCGATTTCCGAAGACGTTGCGCATATTTCAACGTCTCGTCGCGCAGCAGATCGTCCTCCGCTGTCACCAGCAACGCTGGCGCAAGCCCACCAAGGCGGGACGAACCGATCGGCGATGCGTAGGGATGCGCAGCTCTGGCCGCTGATCCAAGATATTGATGCCAGCCATCGGCCCATTGGCAATCCGCCGGACCAGCGTTGGCTTCGCGCATCGAGCAGGTCGCAAGGCATGGGTCGAGCATGGGAGACAGGAGGATTTGACCAACCAGGGCCGGCGCTTGCTGATCGCGCGCCATCAAGGCGAGAGCCGCGGCAAGATTACCCCCGGCCTCTTCGCCGGCGACATAAAGGGGGATCTTCTTTTTGATGCCCGAGACACGCCCGCGACTGATCTGGCTCAGCACATCGAAACTGGTCTCAAGCGCTTGCGGGAAGCGGTGCTGTGGGGCGAGTGGGTAATCGACCGAAACGGCAATTGCGCCGGCTTCCGCCAGCAGAGTCGACACTGCAGCCCCGGAATCCAGCGAGCCGGCGACGAAGGCGCCGCTGTGGAGGTGTAGAACCACCGCTCTCGGCGAGGTGGTCAACCCGCGATACACCCGTACGCCAACGGGCGCACGACCCGTCCCCGGGACCATCAGGTCGGTCCGGGACAGCTCATTCCCTGCGTATGTGTTGGGTCGGTCGGGTGACATCTGGCGGCTTCGGATTGAACGCCCATATTGCGATGCACTCAGAATTGGTGGGTCGCTCGTCGGAATAAATGGCTTTGATTTGGCTTCACTGTTTCTGTGTGTGAATAATAGGTCGAATGTCCTTGCCCAATCACAGTCAGGCCCCGCGCTACGATCAGCTCCTCGCCATGCGCGCCTTTGCGCGTGTGGTCGAAGCCGGCACGTTCACGCGCGCTTCCGATTCGCTGGATATGCCGAAGGCGACACTGACGAAGCTGATCCAGACGCTCGAGGCTCACCTGCGGACAAGGCTTCTGAACCGCACCACCCGGCGCGTCACGGTCACGCCGGACGGGGCCGCCTACTACGAACGCGTCATACAATTCCTGGCCGATCTCGATGAGCTCGACGGCAGCATGGCGCTGTCACAAGCGAGCCCGAAAGGCCGGCTGCGGATCGATATCAGCGGATCGCTCGCCAATCTGGTGGTCATTCCGGCGCTGCCGGTCTTCCTTGCACGCTATCCCGATATTCAGATCGATATCGGCGTGACAGACCGACCAGTGAATCTCGTCGCCGAGAATGTCGATTGCGTCGTACGTGCCGGAGAGATTACCGATCAATCGCTGATCGCGCGGCGCGTCGCCGAGCTTTCATTCGTCACCTGCGCGGCGCCTTCATATCTTCAGCGTCACGGCGAACCGCAACACCCCAAAGATCTCGAACAGGAACACACCGTCGTCGGCTATTTCAGCGCCGATTCGGGCCGGCATTGGTCGCCCAACTTCCTGATCGATAACAAACCCACCGACATCAATGCCCGCTACATCGCCGCGTTCAACGATAGCAGCTCTTACGTCGCTGCCGGCCTGGCGGGGCTTGGAATTATCCAGCCGCCGCTCTTCATGGTTCGACAGCATTTCAATGCCGGTACGCTGCAGCCGGTTCTGACGCAGTGGGCGACGGAGCCGATGCCGCTGCATATTGTTTACCCGCCGAACCGGCATCTCAGCGCCAAGTTGCGGATCTTCGTCGATTGGATCGCCGAGCTTTTTGCTCGCAATGAACTGATGCGAAGGTGACTGGCAAAGCCTGGAAAGCAAAAAGCCGCCCTTCGGGGCGGCTCATTTCAGATGTCCGGTAAACATCCGAGTTGGTTGCGGGGGCTGGATTTGAACCAGCGACCTTCAGGTTATGAGCCTGACGAGCTACCGGGCTGCTCCACCCCGCGTTAAACCCGTGCGGAACTTGGGAAGGCCTTGGGGCCACCTTTTCCGCATCTGGCGTAATGCTTTCACTATCGCCTGATTTCATGCACCGGGCGAACCCGGAAACACAAACGCGGGACCAGCCCGCGCGCTGCTATGTAACAATCGTGCGACGGTTTGCAAAGGATTCTTTTGGCTTTTCAAACAAATAAGCCGAGCAAAGAAAGCCGTCCAAATCTGATGGAATGACAGCGCAAATACCTGCGCCCGAGCGGGTTTTTGCCCAACACCGTGCGCTAGAAGCAAAGCAGGCGCACGGTGGCTCGGGTTCAGCTCTATGACTTGGGCGAATAACGTGTAGCTACGCTCGCCTTGCTCACCTTTATCGCGCTGTCGGGGCGGCGCTCTGGCGGAGTCGTGACGGCCAAATTGTCCGGCCAGGTCGCCACCTTCCGAAGCTCGCCGACGGTCTTGGCCGAAACCCCGACACCCGGATCGACCTCGACCCGCATCCGATCCGGCCAACCACCAAGCAGCGTCTGAAGCGCCACGACACTTTTCGCTTTGTATCGCATGAACGTTCCCTCCCTGCGTCACCGCAGCTACCGGGATCTCTCGGACGTCGGAGGCAAACCAGGACGAGCAATCCTCCGAGCAGCCTCACCGCGATTTACAATTCTAACACAGAGTGGGTCAAAGTTCAGGCAACGACGTTTGGTTTCCTTCGGCGCCGAAAATTCCGTTCGCCGAAAACCTGCGCACGATCCTCTCTCGCTGCAGCCAATGAAAAAAGGCCGCCGTTGCAAGGACGTCCGGTGCACCAAGGCAAATCCGGACATCCGCCAACAAGCGGCCTTCATATCGGCTGACGCTATGGTCCTGTTACTCCGGCTGGATGCCTGACGCCTTGATCAGCTTGCCGCGAACATCGAGTCCCGTCTTGATCGTGGCGGCGAGTTCGGCGGGCGGATTGGCCGTCACCACGAGCCCGACACCGCCAAGCTTCTTGGTAATCGCCTCGGATTTGAGAATCTTAGCCGAAGCTTCGCTCAACTGCTGCACTACGGCCGGCGGCGTTCCTGCCGGCGCGACCAGCGCGACCCAGGACGACATTTCGAATCCCGGCAGCGTCTCCGCGATCGTCGGGACATTCGGCAGCTCGGCATAACGCGTCTTGTCCGCGACGCCGATAATGCGGATCTTGCCGGAATCATGCAGCGTCTTGGCAGCCGACAGGCTCAGGAAC